>NZ_CP114780.1:1200000-1500000 GCF_027359415.1 Prochlorococcus marinus str. MIT 0918 | reverse complement strand
CACCTTTAATAGGATACCAATCTCTTCCTTGAAGTTTGGGGTGAATGAATGATGCTATTCGGCCTAATCTGTCTCTAGGAAAATCAAGACTTTTTAAATGTCTATGAATTACAACTTTATTAGGGAATATTGCTTGGTCAGAATTTGCCTTAATAATCTCTTTTAGAGAAGTCAAAAGAATCAATAAAGTGCTTTTAATAATTTGGGAACTCAATAAACTTTGAGGGACAGGACCTATTTCTACTACAAGTCCACAAGGCCAAGATTCAACTAAAAAACCCTTTTGGGATGGATCACCCTCATGTAAATAAATTGGAAGGCCAAGACGATTTTGGATAATGGATGCTAATGCCAAATCAGCTGATCGACGTCCATAAATCACTAGAGAAGAACCCATAGCAGCAGTTGTACTATGGAAATCAATAACAATTTTTGACGGCTTAGTCCCAGCAGGACCATATTTGCTAAGAAGCCATTGAGCTCGATCAATCTCTAAATTATTCAATCCAGAATTATTAAGCAAATCATTAGAAAAACTTCTGTTCAAATCTCTATCTAAATATCTACAACCATTTTTACGAGCAATTGGATTCCCAATCACAGTTTGAATATCAAGACCAGGAAAATCAATTAACTTTTCATTTTCCTCAAATTGATCAAAAATCCAAGCAGCATTAATCTCATTACCATGAGTACCAGCTACTAAAAGAACCTGAATATCAGACATCAAGCTTTATAAACAAAACATCTCATACCTGAAAATATCTACAAGATTGGATTTTATGTCAATACCCCCTGGAATAGTTACAACTGCTCGCAAAGGTTGGAACTGGCAATGGAATCAATTAATGAATGCCCTTGCACCTTGTGACGAACAAGGGAATTATGTGAGAAAGCCTAGTCATGCACTAAAAGCAACTATACCTAACAAGCAAGATTTACTTCAAAGGTCTAAAAACGAATTACCCCTATTAATCATAGGGAGGAGTTGTCCTTGGGCCCATAGAACATGGTTGATATATGAGCTTAAGAATTTATCGAGTAGTTTAAATTTGCTAATTGCAGAAGCTGATCATAAAGCTGGGAACTGGAAAATAAATCCAGCTTGGAAAGGATGCAATTCCCTTCTTGAAATTTACAAGCTTTGCAATTCTCCACCAGAACATAGAGCTACAGTTCCAGCACTAATAGATCCAAAAGGAATTCCAAATAGCCAGCCCAAATTATTAGGTAATGAAAGTGCGCAATTAGTAGAAGTCCTTAATGAATGGCCTTCAGAAGATAAAAACTTTGAAGATTTAAACCCACAAAATCTTCATAAAGAAATCAATAATTGGCAAGAGCTAATTCAATTTTCAATAAATAATGGTGTATATAAATGTGGCTTTGCAAGAAATCAAACTGCATATAACAATGCGAGTGAAGACCTATTTAAAGCAATGAAAATATTAAATGAACATCTTTCCAGAAAAGGACCCTGGCTATGCGGAAATAAAATAACTATTGCAGATATCAGATTATTTCCAACTATTATTCGTTGGGAATCAGTTTATGCTCCCTTATTCGGATGTTCTGAAAAATCTCTGCAAGCTTTTCCAAAAATTCTCGAATGGCGTAAAAGATTTTTTAACATACCCAAAGTTTCCAAAACCTGTAATTCACATAATTGGCTCAATGACTACTATGGTGCTCTTTTTCCTCTTAACGCAAGTAACATTATTCCAAGAGGGCCAGACTTACAAGAAATAATCAATTACAAATGATCCAATTAAAAAAATCAAAACCTAATTTTCTTACATAAAAATCATGAACACAGCTTTAGAGAAAGAGTATGAAGGTATTTATGGAAAATATAAAATCACTTCTCAAGATCAAAAAGAAGTTCAACTGTATAGAATTTCTCTTTTCATATGTGGAATTTCATTTATAAGCGGACTAATAAATTGGCTACTAATAGGACCAAATTATGTATGGATTTGGCTTTTAATCCTTTCAATTTCACTTGGCTTTGCTCTTAAATGGATTCATATTTATATTAGTTTTCTTCATAAAACTCTACAAGCATTGTCTGCTCTTGGATTAATAGGGCTTTCAATACTTCTTTTAACTGAAAATCCATCAGAGTTATTACCTAACATTTCCTCCAATCCATTATTGTCATTACTAATTGGCCCTACTTTTGCAGCTTTAACTGGTTTGGGGTTTAAGGAGTTTTTCTGTTTTCGACGTCCAGAAGCTATAGGCCTAACATTACTTTTACCTTTAAGCATTTTAAGCCACTTGTTCAATTTTTTTAGCAACGAAATAATAATGTTTTTACTGATTTCATCTGCAATGCTTTTAACCATCCTTGCAATTCGAAAGTTTGGGATGGATGCGGCATCTGATATTGGAGACAAGAGTGTTTTCGAATTCTTAAAAAGGACTAAAGCCGAAGAGGCTTTTTAGTTTTCTATTTTGGTTAAATATCCTCAATAAAAGCAATTTAAAGATTCTCAAATACAAACCTAAATGGAGGAAATGGTATCTAAGGATACGGTATTAGGCCAAAGGTGTTGTAAAGCAAACTAATTATTGATAACCGAACGTGGCACAAATCCTCAACTAATTTAATGTATGTAAGTTGAATGAGAATGCTTTAGCCAAGAAAATGAAATCCATTGATGA
This sequence comes from Prochlorococcus marinus str. MIT 0918, assembly GCF_027359415.1. Classification (NCBI taxonomy): domain Bacteria; kingdom Bacillati; phylum Cyanobacteriota; class Cyanophyceae; order Synechococcales; family Prochlorococcaceae; genus Prochlorococcus; species Prochlorococcus marinus. Next base: position 1,497,333 of record NZ_CP114780.1, on the reverse strand, counting down.
GCACATTCAAAAGGATCAAACTGAGATCCTTTCAGCCAAAGCTCAAGGCAACTCTCCTAAAGTCCGTCACCTCGAAGAGGAGCTACACTCTCTTGAGGAATATAAGGAACATCATCCAGAAGACAAGCATGACCCTAATGCCTTGGAATTATTCTGTGATGCCAATCCGGACGAACCTGAATGCTTAGTCTATGATGATTAAAAAGAGTGGGCTTAGGCCCACTCTTTTTTATGAGTTAAATCCCACTCACTCAAAAGAAAGATTAATAATCCATATTGAAATCTGATGGGCTGCCAGTAAGAGAACAAACAATAGATTCCTCTCTCCTCATTTCCTTAACCTCTTTAATAGGACGGCCCATACGCCTCAAAACTTCGATTTCTTGAGATGTTTGACAGCGAGCGATAACTTCACCCTGATTATCAAAACAAGTGTAAAAATTCATAAAAAACTATACCTCTCTCTATTTATGACCAATTCTTCTCTTTTCGACAAGTCTTATTTTGCTATTAAATATATAAATAGTATTAAGTATTAAGGCTTTCCCAAACTTTTCTTAGAAGTAGATCTAATCCTTGACTCATTGCAGCAGAAATAAAAATCAATTCACGACTAAGTTCCTTTTTTAATTGCTGTTCTAATTCTTTAAATTTCTCGGCTATTAAAAGTTCTTTTTTATTCAAAACCATAATTCTAGGACGATCAATAAGACCATGCCCATAAGCCTCAAGCTCAGTTTCCACAACTTTGATGTCTTCTAAAGGGTTTAATGAAGAAGCATCTACAAGGTGAACCAATAATTTTGTTCTTTCTATATGCCTTAAAAAATCATGACCTAAACCTATACCTTGAGCAGCACCAGCTATTAAACCAGGAATGTCAGCAAATACAGTGCCATCACCTGTTGGTTTTCTTACAACCCCAAGGTTTGGTATCAAAGTAGTAAAAGGATAATCAGCAACCTTAGGTTTTGCTGAAGAAAGGACTGAAATTAATGTGCTTTTTCCTGCATTTGGCAATCCAATAATTCCAACTTCTGCTAATAACTTCAATTCAAGATTAAGCAACCACTCTTCACCTTCTTTGCCCTCTGTAAACTTCTCTGGAGCGCGATTTCTATTACTTAAATAGTGGGCATTACCGAGCCCACCAGAACCGCCATAAGCAACGACCAGAGTATCTCCATTAACTGTTAAATCTCCAAAAATAATTCCCGTATTGATATGTCGAACTTCTGTACCACAAGGGACTTTAAGTATTAAATCATTTCCAGACGCTCCTGTACATTTATTAGGACCTCCCCTTCGACCATCAGCAGCAAGAATAAGTTGCTTAAACTTGAAATCCAGTAAAGTTTGAAGGTTGTCATCCGCTTGGAAAATTATATTTCCGCCATTACCTCCATCACCACCAGAAGGACCTCCAGCAGGCACATACTTTTCTCTTCTAAAGGCTACTATTCCATCTCCGCCACGTCCTGCGCTTACTTTTATACGCGCTTGATCTATAAACTGCATTTGAATCTAGCTAAAGCAAGGAATTACGAAAAGCAAATACAATATGTACTTCCTCTAAAACTACAATAATGCAAATGTATCAATAAAAAATATAGAATCTCGATTCGTAAGCCAAGAAAAAATAACAATAAGGAATAACGTCTCCGAAATCTCTTTTACTTGTAATGAGTAGACAATAAAACTATTATGTCTCTCATCTTTAAAGTACATAGCTCAATCGTTAACATAAATATTGTTCTTGTTTTATCAACAAGCATTAATTACAATCAATATTAATAGATCATCTCAGCCATACGACACTACAGCCTGCTCCACCATCATACTTTTCTGCCATTGTTATTTTTTCAACATAGTCGAGATTTTTCAACCACTCCGTTAATCCTTTTTTCAGCCTACCAGTACCTATACCATGTATGACCCATACAGGGCCCAGGGTATTTCGGAATTTTTCTTCGATTACAGCTTCAGCTTCATGCACCCTTAAACCTCTCACGTCAACAGTATTACGTTTGGTTCTAATATTTGAATTGCCCCCTAAAGAAAGATTCGCTTTTACATTAAATAATGGTTTGGTGAAACTCGGTTTTTTACCATCAAGACTTTCGACAGCACTTAAATCAACTGTACTTCGAAAGACTCCACACATAACTGTAAGCTGCATTCCATCATCTGAAACTGAAACGACTTCTCCTGATTTGCCTATAGAAATCAACCTCACCCTATCCCCAACTTTAGGGAACCAGTTAATCTTATCTTTGTTAGTTTTATCTTGAAAATGTACAGCTTCTATTCGTTTTAAACGCTGACCTACTGTTCTCGCAATCTCACCATCTGCTGATCTATCCCGTAGTCGCCGAATTAATGATTTAACTTCCTTTTGTCCCTCAAGTATAGAAATTTCTAACTTCTTTTTACCTCTTTCTTGAAACTTCTCAGATTGTTGACGTTCTTTCTCCCAACGGCTAATTAATTCTTCATGAAGCAATTCTGTACGAGCCAACAAAGCAGCCGCATCTTCAGCAGCTTCCTGTTGTCTTTCTCTTTGTTTTTCTAATCCTTCAATAATACTATTTACATTTTCGGTACCATTAACTCTCATTAATTGCTTCGCGTGACCTATAACAGAATCATCAAGACCCAATCGGTTTGCAATTGCCAAAGCATTACTTCTTCCAGGAATACCCCATTGCAAATGGTATGTAGGGCAAATAGTATCGCTATTAAAACCAACTGAAGCATTCTCAAAACGAGTGTCATTATATTTTAAAGTTTTTAACTCACCAAAATGTGTCGTCGCAACAGTCAACCTTGCTCGATCTGCAAATGTCATAAGTAAAGCATGGGCTAAAGCAGTACCCTCAGTAGGATCAGTTCCTGCTCCTAATTCATCCAGTAACACTACTATGGGACCAGGTTCGGTAGATATAGTCTTAAGAATTCGTCGAATACGAACTATATGTCCACTAAAAGTTGATAAATTTTGTTGAAGTGATTGTTCATCTCCAATATCTGCTAAAACCTTATGGCACCAAGGTAAAGAAGGCTCGCCAATTGATGGTAATAACAAACCAAACTTAGCCATAAGAATCGCCAATCCAATGCTTTTTAAAGTAACTGTTTTACCACCTGTGTTTGGGCCAGTAATAATAACAGACATAACACTTGAAGAGATTTCAAAACTAATTGGCACAACCGGCTCACCATCTTCATAATGCTCTTGCCAAACAAGCAAAGGGTGGCGAAATTCCTGAATCAAAAAATCTGATTCGGGTTCATTTTTTATCGAAGGAGCAATACCTCCTATCCATTTTCCGTATCGTGCTCTTGCTAAAGCAAAATCCAATTTTGGTAAAGCCTGAGAAAGATGTTCAAGCTCTTCGAAGTTTTTACCTACTTGACTACTTAAATCCGATAATATTCTCTGCTCTTCTACTAAAATTTGGTCTTGAATTTTAGATATTCTATTACCTAGTGGGATAACAATTTGAGGCTCTATATAAACCGTATTACCTGAAGCAGAAGTGTCATGAACAGTCCCCGAAATTTGATCAAGTGCTCCAGCTTTTAATGCCATAACAGGACGGCTAAAACGTTCTGCTAATACTGTGGTTTGCAAAACCGCATGATGCCTCCTTACAACCTCTTTTAAACATTCTTTTCTCTCAACACTCAATCGACTCGCCTTTTGCCTTAATTCAAACAATTGCTGGCTTGATCGATCGGCCACTCTTCCACCTTCTTCTAACATGAATTCAATCCGTCTTTGTAGATCAGGTAATGTGACGAAATTAGAAACAAGTGAGGATATGTGTGGCCTAATTTCTGGCTGTTCAATTTGACGACGCAATCGACGAGCAGCTCTTAGTGTTTCAGCAACTTCCAATAATTGAATCCCAGTTAGAACACCTCCTTTAGAACATCTCAAAATAATATCTTCTAAATCATTTATGCCATGAAAACTAATACCTCCTTCAATCTCTTCATCTAAAGAGCCAATTTCTAAAGTCTCTGCAAGATATTGATGACTAGTCTCAAAATTATTTGGTATTGAAGAATGCAAGCATTTTTTCCTCCCTACTGATGAAGATGCAAATGATGCAAGTTGCTCGCAAAGCCTTGGCCACTCCAATAAATCAAGGGTTTCTTGAAAGGCTATATCAGCAATATATGATTCAGAATTCTTATCTATAAGGCCCATTCAAGAATTACTCACTGTCTTATTGATTAGAAAAGATCCCTTCAGGTGGGTGATAAAGCATTTCCAACCAATTACCTTCAGAATCTTTAAGGTAAAACGAGGCTGTCCCATCTCGATGATCATGTAACGAGCCAACTTCCACTCCAGATTTGATCAAATTCTTGTGAGCATCTTCGACTTCGCTTTTATCTGTAAAATGAAAAGCGAAATGGGGCCCGGCAGCTTTATAAGTAGGTCCTAACAAAGCCAAACCATCTTTACCGGGCTCAACTTCTAAATAACACCAGTCTTGATCATCCCAAACTAGTTTCATACCTAAATTGATATAAAACAATTTTGCCCTCTCGACATCTTTTACACGTATAGCTACATGGCCAAGTCTTTGAACATTTGCTATACACTTTAAGGCAGACATTTGAAGCTCTCTCTAATACTCTATAACCTAATACATAAAAAATAAGTAACAAATTTACTCATGATTTTCATTAATCTTGTAACCATTTAGCAGCGTCACATGCATGATAAGTCAGAATCAAATCCGCGCCTGCTCTTTTAAAGCTCAACAAAGTTTCTAATACTACTGACTTTTCATCAACCCATCCTTTTAAAGCAGCAGCTTTAATCATTGAATATTCACCACTAACGTTGTAAGCAGCAATAGGCAATTCTGACTCTTGTCTTATGCGATAAATAATATCGAGATACGCTAACCCTGGCTTAACCATTAAAATATCAGAACCTTCTTGCTCATCTAAATACGCTTCAGTAATAGCTTCCCTGGCATTTGAGGGATCCATTTGATAGGTGCTTTTATCCTTGGGTATTGGCTTAGAATTTAAAGCGCGTGGAGCAGAGTCAAGTGCCTCTCGAAAAGGTCCATAATAAGCAGAAGAGTATTTTGCGGTATAGCTAATAATTCCAACGCTCTCAAAACCTTCATCGTCTAAAGCTTCACGAATAGCACCTACTCGTCCATCCATCATGTCACTAGGTCCTATAAGGTCAGCTCCAGCTTGAGCTTGAACAATAGCTTGCTTACACAAATGTTCTACTGTCTCGTCATTTAAAACCACTCCCTCCTGACTAACAATTCCATCATGTCCATCTATTGAATATGGATCTAAAGCAACATCGGTCATAATTGTCATCTCTGGCAATTCTTCTTTCAATTTCCTAATTGCTCTGGGGATTAACCCATTTTTGTTAAAACATTCTTCTCCTCCTTCTGTTTTCAAAGATTCAGCAACTTTTGGGAATAAAACTATGCATCTGATTCCTAAGCTCCAAGCTCTTTTAACCTCATCAACCAAACTATTCATAGTCCATCGATTAGCTCCGGGCATTGCTCCAATGGGCTCAACCTCTTCACCTTCATGAATGAATAATGGATAAATAAAATCTGAAGGAGTAATAATGTTTTCTCTCACCATACTTCTTAAAGCTGGTGTTTTACGAAGTCGTCGAGGCCGATAAGTGAGGTCCATATGATGAACAAAGTAAAATGAATAATGAGCCTAAAGCTTCCTCTGGCTCATTTTAGTTCCACATCAATCGTAAATGGCTTTAAATTTGTTTCTACAAAAAATGCAATAAGTACCCTCTACAAGATAAGCTGCTTCAAGTTAAATGAACAATGGAGAGTTTTCAGTGGCTCTGATTCATGGTTTTCATCTGAAAAATATTAGAGGGGACGTTTTAGGAGGGGTAACAGCCGCAGTAGTAGCTCTTCCACTAGCACTTGCTTTTGGGAATGCAGCGCTTGGTCCTGGTGGTGCAATATATGGCTTGTATGGAGCTGTCGTTGTTGGTTTCTTAGCAGCTTTATTTGGTGGCACGCCAGCTCAAGTAAGTGGGCCTACAGGTCCTATGAGCGTAACAGTTGCGGGAGTGGTTGCAAGTCTTGCCGCAGTAGGTGTACCAAGAGACCTTTCAGCTCAACAAATTTTGCCACTTGTAATGGCTGCAGTTGTTATTGGAGGATTATTTCAAATTTTATTTGGGATATTAAAACTTGGTAAATATATAACTCTTGTCCCTTATTCAGTTGTTTCAGGCTTTATGTCTGGAATTGGAGTGATTATTATTGCGTTGCAAATTGGACCTCTATTAGGAATTAGTACTAGAGGTGGCGTAATAGAATCTCTCTCAACAGTTTTTTCTAATTTTGAACCTAATGGAGCAGCAATTGGAGTTGCAATAATGACTCTTGGAATAGTTTTCTTAACTCCAAGGAAAGTTAGTCAATGGATTCCATCTCCCCTTTTAGCTCTTTTAATAGTTACTCCTCTCTCAATTGTTCTTTTTGGAAATACTGCATTAGATAGAATTGGAGAGATTCCAAGAGGAGTTCCATCTTTTAATCTTCCTAGCTTTAATCAATATTTGCCAATAATTTTCAAAGCAGGTTTAGTTCTTGCCGTATTAGGGGCAATTGATTCTTTATTAACTTCATTAGTTGCAGACAATATTTCACAAACACGTCACAACTCAGATAGAGAACTAATAGGACAAGGGATAGGCAATGCTATAGCAGGAATGTTTTCTGGTCTCCCAGGTGCTGGAGCAACTATGAGAACAGTTATCAATGTCAAATCTGGAGGAGCCACCCCCCTCTCTGGCATGGTTCATTCAATAGTATTGTTAATAGTATTAGTTGGTGCTGGTCCACTTGCTGAACAAATACCAACAGCCCTTCTTGCGGGAATTCTTATAAAAGTTGGCCTAGATATTATTGACTGGGGTTTCTTACTTAGAGCTCACAAACTTTCTTTAAAAACCGCAAGTGTAATGTATGGCGTATTATTGATGACTGTCTTTTGGGATCTAATCTGGGCAGTTCTAGTGGGAGTTTTTATTGCAAATATGCTCACAATAGATTCAATTACGCAAACTCAATTAGAAGGAATGGATGCTGATAACCCTCTTGAAAATTCAATGCAAGATCTACCTTTACCTGAGGATGAGCAAAAAATATTAGAAAGTTGCGCTGGTGAGGTAATGCTATTTAGACTTAAAGGCCCACTCAGTTTTGGAGCAGCTAAAGGTATCACAGAAAGAATGATGCTAATTCGAAACTACAAAATATTAATTTTAGATATTACTGATGTTCCTAGACTAGGAGTTACAGCGACATTAGCTATTGAAGATATGATGCAGGAAGCGCAAATTAACTCAAGAAAAGCGTATGTCGCTGGAGCAACCGGCAGAGTGAAAGATAGATTATCTAAATTTGGAGTGAAAGGTCTAATTGGGTCAAGGAAGGAAGCTCTTCAAGCAGCCAGTAATGATCTTAATAACGTTTAAAAGCATCAATTAGCTATTAATTTATGGAGACTAATCTTGTCTTACAAAATGTACTTACTCCTCCTGTCCTTTTCTTTTTCTTAGGAATAGTTGCTGTTGTTCTTCGCTCTGATCTAGAGATTCCAGCACCATTACCAAAACTATTTTCTTTATATCTACTTTTAGCAATTGGTTTTAAGGGGGGCATGGAACTTGAAAGCAGTGGGTTAGGGGGTCAAGTATTACCTACTGTTGGTTCAGCTATAATTATGTCTCTTGTCATTCCATTAATTTGTTTTGTAATTCTCAGACTTAAGCTTGATGTATTCAATTCAGCAGCTATTGCAGCAGCTTACGGATCAATAAGTGCAGTTACTTTTATAACAGCTGAAAGTTTTTTAGAAAGTCAAAATATACCTTTTGACGGTTTTATGGTTGCTGCTCTTGCACTAATGGAATCGCCGGCAATTATTGTTGGTCTTATTTTAGTAAAGATAGCAGGCACAAAAAATCGAAGGCCAGATTCAAGACCAATGAAATGGAGAACGATATTAAGAGAGTCTGTTCTCAATGGATCAGTTTATTTACTTCTTGGCAGTCTATTAATTGGATTTTTAACTGCAGCACATAATCCAAGCGGTGTTGAAAAAATGCAACCATTTACCGGCAAGTTATTTTATGGCGCAGAGTGCTTCTTCCTGCTTGATATGGGTATAGTCGCTGCCCAAAGACTACCTGGTTTAAGAAAAGCAGGATCATTTCTAATATTTTTTGCTGTACTAATACCTCTATTTAATGCATTATTGGGAATAGCTGTCGCAAAAGCATTAGTGTTAGGTCCTGGTAATGCTTTATTATTTGCTGTTCTTTGTGCAAGTGCATCATATCTTGCAGTACCAGCAGCTATGCGCATGACCGTTCCTGAAGCCAAAGCAAGTTATTACATTTCAACTACTCTTGGTTTAACATTTCCTTTTAATATAGTTATTGGAATTCCACTATATATGGGATTAGTGAACACATTTATTCCTTCTTAGCGCACCAAGAATGAAAAGATTAGATCTTATCTTTAGCGAGAGAGAATTAGACGCAATTCTAACTGCTCTTGAAAATGCAGGAGCACCAGGCTATACAGTCATGAAACATGCTACTGGCAGAGGCCCTGAAACAATAGTTTCAGAAGATATGGAATTCTCAGGATTAGGAGCTAATGCACACGTAATAGTTTTTTGCGATGAAGATATTATTAATAAAACAAGAGAAAATATAAAGTCTATATTGAATTATTATGGTGGTGTTGCCTATGTATCCGAGGCAACTCCATTATAAATTTGAAAATAAATGAATATATTTTTCAGGTGTGAACCCAATCCACACGAATAGATTTACGACTATTCAAAAATCTATCAATAGCCATAGCAGCTATGCATCCATCTGATGCAGCGACAACAGCTTGCTTAAAAGGAGTATTTCTAATATCACCAATTGCCCAAACTCCTTCAGAAGTAGTAGACATAAAGTCATCGACTACAACACCTCCATCCTCTTTCAATGCAATTTGATCCCCTAAAAAGTCAGTAATAGGTTTAGAGCCACTCATATAAACAAATACACCTTCAGTAGAAACTAATTGATTCTCCTCTTTAGCTCGATTTTTCAAAAGGATTCCTGACACGCCTTGATCATTACCTTGTATTTCGAGCAACCTAGTTCTACTCCAATGTTTTACATTAGATTGTTTTATTAAACTTTGAGCATGGGCATCATCTGCTTTAGGGTCACTTGATGTAATCCAATGAACAGTAGATGCAAATTTAGTCAAAACATTGGCTTCTTCAATCGCCTCTTTATTAACTCCAACTACAGCAACTTCTCGATTTCTATAAAAAGCTCCGTCACAAGTAGCGCAATAACTAACACCTCGTCCTAAGAATTCGGCTTCACCCTTGAAAGAAGCTGGCCTGCCCATGGCGCCACTAGCAAGAACTAGCGCTCTTCCCTTAAAAGTTCCCTCTGGTGTATATACGGTTTTCCAATCCCCATTGACATCGACTCCAAAAACCTGTGCTCGACGGTAATCTGTACCATATTTAACAGCTTGGTCTCTCATCAAATTCAATAAATCTTCTCCGCTCATATCCGTTGGGACTCCAGGATAATTTGCAATTTGATGCGTAATGGCAAGAGCTCCAACCGAAGGGTTCTTATCTAAAATAACTGTCTTTAGATCTGCTCTTGATGTGTAAAGAGCACAGCTGCAACCAGCTGGGCCACCTCCTACTATCACCACATCTGTTTCAATTGTTTCCAAAACTCACCCTCGGGTTAAATTGCTTTGCTATTACTTTATAAAGCTTAGAACGCAGAAAGAAGAAAAATAATCAAAGCTTAATAGCAAGAATATTTCTATTTCAAAATCTATTGAGAACTAAAAAAATTGTTTTTGATCGTCTAACAGACTAAATTACAACATAGAAGCAATTAAATTAATTCTTAGGCTTAATAGTTCTAAGCAAGAAAAAAATAGTATAATTTTAGAATAGATGAACTAAAATGCATGCATTAAAAACTAAGTATGATTAGAAAAATTCTAATATTCTGGTTATTTCCTTTTACAATTGGTGTTTGCCTTGCGATTGGTTACAAAATAACTAACCATTTTTTAAAGGCAGAAAACCAACAAAACAAACTAGCAGGTATACAAGAAAATATAAAAGAAAAATATACTGAAATTGATTCTATAAAAGGAGCTATTCAAATTGAAAATTCAAATCAATTGCAAAGGAGAACCGATATAAAAGAGCAAAATAACATTTCAAATTTTGCACCCAAAATAAACACATCCTTAATGAAGAATAACTCATCAAAAAATGATGAAAATGATCCTGATTTAACTGATAAAAAGATAATATCTAAAATTAAGCTATTAAACCAATCAAAATTCGCCAAAGAAAACTTATCCAATCTATCGAAAAATGATGATATTATAGTGACTCCAATCATAGAAATAAAAATTGATGGCTTGTCAAAAGAGGAAAAAAGTTTCTTTAATAGGCTTTTCAAAACACTTCCAAAGCCATAACTACTCCAAAATCTTATAAAGTCGAATTTATTAAAGTTGAGCTATGGTGTCATCTAAAACTTTTCTAAGAGCCACTGTTAGCAGGCTAAAAGTACGTTGTGAGAAAATAATTGTTTCTTCCATTTCCGAAGCATCTGTTTTATTTAAGAATGCTCCGGATCGAATTGAACAAGAATGGGATGCATTAAAAGAAGAAATTGTTAATGAAGCTTTTCGTCTAGATGCAATTAACAATCCTGAGACAGTCTCCCAGGATAGTCCACTACAAAATCAAGAGCCTGAAAGTTCTCAAAATCAAATAGATAGAATCAGAGAAAAAATTTCAATAATAACTAAAAGTATTGAGGGTTGAATTTGAACTCGTTTAACATTTTACAAAAAATATTTCGTAGAAATATACGAGCAGTAAGAATTTGGAAATCAGTGTTTTTATTACTATTTTTTCTATGGTATGACTCTCAAAAATGGAGCTATGTAACTGGCTTTCAAATTCACAAACAAGAAAAACGGCAAAAGGACAGAGCTAAATGGCTCAAACAAGAACTACTTGCTCTTGGCTCTGCATTTATAAAGCTTGGCCAATTAATCTCATCAAGACCTGATATCTTGCCCAAAAGTTGGATTATCGAATTAGCAGGCTTACAAGATAAAGTCCCACCATTTAACTTTGAGACAGTTCAAAGTTTATTAGAAATCGAATTAGGCGAACGCTGTAAAGAAATTATTGATCTGGATGAGGTCCCCATTGCTGCAGCATCAATTGCACAAGTTCATAAAGCATGCTTACGAAGTGGAAGACAAGTCGTTTTCAAGATTCAACGCCCTGGGTTAGAAAACTTCTTCAAGCTTGATCTTGAGGTCATGAAACAAGTTGCGGTTTTACTTCAAAAAAGTAAATATTTCAGCAAAGGTCGTGATTGGATAGCGATCGCAGATGAATGTAAAAGAGTTTTACTTAAAGAACTAGATTTTCGAATAGAAGCTCAATATGCAGCAAGGTTTCGACAACAATTTCTAGAAGATCCACAAATTAAAATTCCTGGAGTGATATGGGAATTAAGCTCACAAAAAGTTATCTGCTTAGATTATCTCCCTGGTATTAAAATCAATAATCAAGAGGAAATTTTAAAGAATGGTCTAAACCCTAAAGAAATTGCAGAACGAGGAGCATCCAACTATTTAAAACAACTTATTGAATTTGGTTTTTTTCATGCAGATCCACATCCTGGAAATTTAGCTATTTCTTCTGATGGCTCAATTATCTTTTATGACTTTGGAATGATGGGAATGGTCTCAGATGGTTTAAGAGAAAGACTTGGTAAAATGGTACGTGCTGCAGCATTAAAAGATGCCTCAAAACTAGTAAAAGAATTTCAGGAAAGTGGCCTACTTGAAGAAGGTATAGATTTAGGCCCTGTAAGAAGATTAATTAGAATAATGCTAAAAGAGCGTCTGACTCCTCCATTTGGCAAAGATACTATTGAAAAATTATCGGCAGATCTTTATGAATTAGTTTACAATCAGCCTTTTAGACTACCTGTTGAACTAATTTTTGTTATGCGCGCCCTCTCCACTTTTGAAGGAGTAGGAAGAAGTCTTGACCCAAGCTTTAATTTAATAGCGATAACAAAGCCATACTTAATTCCTCTCATGACATCAAACAATCCTAATGATCTCATTAATGAAATAGGTAGACAATTTGGTGAAATAGGGACGAAAGCTGTTGGTTTGCCAAAGCGTTTAGATGAAAGCCTTGAAAGACTTGAACAAGGAGACCTTCAACTTCAAATAAGACTGGGTGAGTCTGACAGGCAACTTCGTAGAATGATTAATGCGCAACAATCAATGGGGCAATCTATTTTACTTGGATGTCTTGGAATATCAGCAGCACTTTTAGGTTCTAGCAATAAGGCTATTTATTCATTATTACCTATCGCTATTGCGTTCCCAATAACAATGGGTTGGTTAAAGTTGCAATTGAAAATTAGAAAAGAAGAAAAACTTGAAAAAATTCAAGGTAACAAGTAAAAACCCCTTTTAACTCATTGATTGTTAATTAAAAAATTCAAATCGCTTTTCCTCTTGGTCCCAACCCTTTGGATCCTGCATATACTGCCTGTGCTCCTAATTCATCTTCAATACGAAGCAGTTGATTATATTTCGCCACCCTTTCACTTCTACTTAATGAACCAGTTTTTATTTGTCCAGCCCTTGTCGCAACGGCAAGGTCTGCAATAGTGGTATCCTCTGTCTCACCACTTCTATGACTAATAACACTTGTATATCCTGATCTAGTTGCAAGATCTATAGCTTGCAAGGTCTCTGTTAGAGAGCCAATCTGATTGACTTTTATAAGAATAGAATTAGCTATATTCTTGTCAATTCCTTTACTTAAACGAGTTGAGTTGGTAACAAATAAATCATCTCCAACAAGTTGAATTTTTCCACCTAATTCCCTAGTCAAAATTTCCCATCCGTCCCAATCATCCTCAGCCAATCCATCTTCTATAGAAATGATTGGATAAGAATTAACTAACACTTTTAACTCTTCTATCATTTCTTCACTAGAAAAATTACTGCCTCCAAAGCTATAAAAACCATCTTTGAAAAATTCAGTACTGGCCACATCCAAAGCTAATGAAACATGTTCTCCCGGAATAAAACCAGCTTTCTCTATTGCTTGAACAAGCAAATCCCCTGCCGCTTTATTACTTGAAAGATTTGGAGCAAAACCACCTTCATCTCCAACTGCTGTAGATAAACCCTTATCACTCAGAAGATTTTTTAGAGTATGAAAAACTTCCACGCCTATCCTCAACGATTCTCGAAAAGTCTTAGCACCATGAGGAACTAACATAAATTCTTGAAAGTCAAGATTGTTGGCAGCATGAGCACCTCCATTAATTACATTCATTAATGGCACCGGCAATAATGTAGACATAGGATTGCCCAAGTAACGATAGAGAGGCATATCAAGAGCATTAGCTGCAGATCTTGCCGTAGCAATACTTACAGCAAGGATTGCATTTGCTCCAAGATTCTCTTTATTAGCGGTTCCATCGAGCTCCTGCATTACAGAATCAACAGTAACTTGATCAAACGCTGATAAACCGCAAAGAGAAGGAGCTATACGTTCTTCAATATTTTCAACTACTTTTGTAACTCCCTTCCCCATATATCTTTTGCCACCATCTCTAAGTTCATGGGCCTCATAGGCCCCTGTACTTGCGCCACTGGGGACAATTGCTCTTCCCTTTGCTCCTCCTTCTAGTAAAACTTCAGCCTCAACAGTGGGATTCCCCCTTGAGTCTAGAACCTCTCTCGCAAAGATTGTATCAATTACTAGATCAAGAGAATCAATCACGTGAAAAATTAGCTTTTCTTCAATCTTATGAGTTCTTAGACCCATTGAGTCACTATTTTTTAAGTTTAAGGTATTTGCAAAGCTTGGAAGAAGCGAAATTATTAAAGGAAAAAGATATAAATTATCCAAAAATAGGCATCACAACATGCAAATACTTCACACAATGCTGCGTGTTGGAGATTTAGAAAAATCCATTTGGTTTTATACCAAAACACTTGGCATGAAACTTTTAAGGCAAAAAGATTATCCCGCTGGTCGATTTACGCTTGCATTTTTAGGATATGCGTCAGAAGAGGAGGGCACAGTACTTGAACTTACTTACAACTGGGATACAAAGAATTATGATTTGGGCAATGGTTTTGGTCATATTGCTCTTGGAGTTGGAAATATATATGAAACATGTGCATCAATTAAAAAAAATGGTGGCACAGTAACTAGAGAACCTGGGCCAATGAAACATGGGACAACAATTATTGCCTTCATAGAAGATCCAGATGGCTACAAAATTGAATTAATTGAAATTTCCTCAAGAAATTTGAACCAATAAATCAGATCTCTTATATGACCAGCCAAAAACAAACCATGTCCAAAAGCTTAACCACTAATCCTGACTGTTTTAGTGATGATGCATGGAATCTAATCCTTGCTAGCGAAGAAGAAGCAAAAAGGTGGAGACATGAATACTTAGATATAGAACACCTGCTTCAAGTCCTTTTTACAGAAAGAATCTATCAGGAAACAATTAATGCATTACCAATTAATCAAGCTGAACTTTTAGATAAGTTAGAAGAGTTTCTTGCAAGTATAGAAACTACAAAATCAAATAAATTATTTGTTGGGGAAGATCTAGAAATTCTTTTCGATACAGCAAATAATTTTCGCTGCAGGTGGGGTTCAAAGTTCATAGAGATATCACACTTACTTATAGCTATTGGAAGAGATAAAAGAATTGGTACTGAAATTTTTAACGAGTTAGGCCTCACTAGTGAAATTTTAGAAGGGGAATTAAGGCGGTTACCTAAAAATATCAAATCGAAGAAAATATTAAATAGAAATACTACGAATAGCAATTTTTCAATTAAAAATGATCAAACCAGGGAAATCAAACCGTCCAATATCATTAGGAGTGATTCAGTTGAGATTGTAAAACCATTAAAAATAGAAAATCAGCCTAGTCCATTAGAAATCTATGGGAAGGATCTTACTCTGGCAGCTAAAAAAGGAGAATTAGATCCTGTCATTGGTAGAGAAGAAGAAATTCATTTAACTATTAAAGTTTTATCTAGAAGAGGTAAAAATAATCCTATTTTAATTGGCGCACCAGGAGTAGGGAAAACAGCTATAGCTGAATTATTAGCACAAAAAATAGTAGTTGATGAAGTTCCTGATTCAATAAAATCTTTGCAACTTATTTCATTAGATATTGGTGCATTAATAGCAGGTGCAAAATTTAGAGGTCAATTTGAAGAAAGACTTAGATCTATTCTTGAAGAAGCAAGCAAAACGAAATCAGGTGTTGTTTTATTTATAGATGATTTGCATACAATTCTTAGTCCTGAAAGATCTAGTACTGATGCTGGAAGTATATTAAAACCAATTTTGGCCAAAGGAGATATTAGATGTATTGGTACAACTACTCCAGAAAATTATCGTAGAACAATTGAAAAAGATCAAGCATTGAACAGACGGTTCCAACAAATAATGATTAAAGAGCCAAATATTGACTTAAGTGTAGAGATTTTACGAGGAATTAAAGAGCGTTATGAGAGCCATCATGGAGTTAAAATTACTGATGAAGCTTTAATTGCTGCAAATCGTTTTGCAGACAGATATATAAGTGATCGTTGCCTGCCTGACAAAGCTATTGATCTGATTGATGAAGCATCAGCACAATTAAAGATGGAAGCTAATAACAAACCAAAGATTATTTTAGCAACTGAGTCTAAAATTAATGAGTTAGAACTTAAATTAATAGATAGAGAAAAATTTAGTCAATTAGGAGAAATAGAAAATATTGAGAAAGAAATAGATTTAACAGCTATACATCTAAATAATTTGCTTAAGAAATGGAAACAAGAAAAAGAACTAATGGAAGAATTAAATGAATTAAATAAAGATGAAGAAGACACTAAAGTATTACTCGCAAAAGCAGAAGAAGAAGGGAACCTGGAAGAGGCTGCAAGACTTAAAAATGAAACCTTAAATGATCTCAAACAAAAAATATATGAAATTAACTATTCTATTGAAAATGATAATACACTTATAAAATATCAAGTTGAAGAAGAAGATATTGCAGATATAGTTGCTCGTTGGACTGGAATACCGGTCAACAAAGTCCTTGCGGGAGAAAAACAAAAGCTATTGGACTTAGAAAAAGATTTGGCAAATAAAGTAATTGGCCAGCCTGAAGCTGTAAAAGCAGTTGCTGCAGCAATAAAAAGAGCTAGAGCCGGCATGAAAGACAAACGAAGACCTATAGGCTCCTTCCTCTTTTTAGGGCCTACAGGAGTAGGTAAAACAGAGCTTGCTAAAACTTTGGCTGCTTCATTATTTGACGAGTCTGAGGCACTGATAAGACTAGATATGAGTGAATTTATGGAAAGGAATGCTGTCGCAAGATTGATAGGCGCACCTCCTGGATATGTTGGATACGAAGAAGGTGGACAATTAACCGAATCAATTCGCCGAAAACCATATTCAGTTCTTTTGTTAGACGAAATAGAAAAAGCTCATTCAGATGTATTTAATATTCTTTTACAAGTCCTTGATGATGGACGATTAACTGATTCTCAAGGAAGAACGATTGACTTTCGCCATACTGTTGTTGTAATGACAAGCAATCTTGCAAGCAGAGCAATCTTAGAGAATGCGAAGTTATTACAACAACAAATCCAAGCTGAAAATGATCTTGAAGCAAACCTTGATGCAACTATTGAAAAAGCATTAAATCAACAATTTCGACCTGAGTTCTTAAATCGCATAGATGAAATCATTCGCTTTAGTCCTATTAACAAAGAGAATTTAAAGAAAATAATTCAACTTCAATTAATAGATCTCACAAATCTACTTGCTGAACAAAATTTAGAATTTCGAATTGATAACGCAACTATAGAAGCACTGGCGCTAGAGGCCTATGAACCTGAGTATGGAGCAAGACCTTTAAGCAGAATTCTTAGAAGGCGCATAGAAAATCCCTTAGCCACAAAATTATTAGAAGATAAATTTATAGGAGCAAAAGCTATTAGAGTAATAACTTCTGACGAAAATCCAAATTCTTTAGAATTTTTGGCAGAAAATTAAAATAATGATATCTAGACTATCAATTAGGCTATTAGCTTGCCGGATGAATAATTCTCCTGCATGCAGGCCATATTAGCCTCAAGCTTAAACACCGTGACAAGTTCAACTCCTCAAGAAAGCCCAAAACCAGATTCTATTGATAGTGAAGATAAACCTTCAATTAACAAAGGTTTTCTTAGCTCAACTATCGATGAGTTAAAATTAGTTGTCTGGCCCAGTCGGCAACAACTTTTTAGTGAATCAATAGCCGTAATATTAATGGTTTCACTATCTGCAGCATCAATTGCAGCTGTAAGCCGTTTTTATGGTTGGGGCGCATCACACATTTTCCGTTGAACCAAGAATTTTCAACTTTTCCATCCACCTAATTCCTCTTAACAGTGTCAGAGATTGATCCCACGATTCAAGAACCCTTAGAGATAATGGATCTACCTAATTCTCAAGTAGAAGACGAAGGTATTTCTTCAGCTAAAACCAGTATCGCAAGATGGTATGCAATTCAGGTTGCATCCAGTTGTGAAAAAAAAGTCAAAGCCACACTTGAACAAAGAGCAGTGACTCTGGGAGTTAGCAATAGAATTATAGAAATTGAAATTCCTCACACACCTGCTGTAAAATTAAAAAAAGATGGCAGTAGGCAATCTACCGAAGAAAAAGTATTCCCTGGATATGTACTTGTTCGAATGATCCTTGATGAAGACACTATGATGGCTGTTCGGAGCACTCCTAATGTAATTAATTTTGTTGGAGCTGAAGATCGTCGCTCTACTGGGAAAGGAAGAGGTCATATAAAACCAAGACCACTAAGCAGGCAAGAAGTAAATAGGATTTTCAAACGAGCAGCAGAAAAGAAAACTGTTGTTAAGCTTGATTTGACTGAAGGCGATCAAATTATTGTCACTTCAGGACCTTTTAAAGATTTCCAAGGCGAAGTAATAGAAGTCTCTGGAGAAAGAAGCAAACTAAAAGCTCTACTCTCAATTTTTGGAAGAGAAACTCCAGTAGAACTAGAATTCTCTCAAATTAATAAACAGAATTAACTAACTGATTCCTTGTTCATGCATAATTAGTTCTGGGCATACAAACCAATAGGTTGACCAAAACCTTTTAACAAACTTTTCCTTTAACCAGGCAATTCGTAATTAATCCCTTTTCAAGAAGATGGCAAAGAAAACTGTAGCTGTGATCAAGTTAGCCCTGCAGGCTGGCAAAGCTAATCCAGCGCCTCCAGTTGGCCCAGCTTTAGGTCAACATGGAGTCAATATTATGGCATTCTGCAAAGAATACAATGCCAGAACTCAAGATAAAGCCGGTTTTGTTATCCCTGTTGAAATCTCTGTCTTTGAAGATAGAAGTTTTACTTTTATCACCAAAACCCCCCCTGCATCAGTCCTAATTACTAAGGCTGCAGGAATCCCTAAAGGATCAGGGGAATCAGCCAAGGGGCAAGCAGGTAGTATAAATCGTGCTCAGCTTGAAGAAATCGCCAAAACCAAATTGCCCGATCTCAATTGCAACAACATAGAATCAGCAATGAGGGTTATTGAAGGGACTGCTCGGAACATGGGCGTTTCCATAACGGATTAATTTTCTCTTTATTTCCTTTTCAAGTAGGCTTCCCAACTATCAAGGGGGAGACAAATTTGTCGACAGCACCCCTACTCTCTTATGAAAAAACTCTCCAAAAGAATGACAACCTTATCTTCAAAAATAGAAGATAAGCCCTATTCACCTCTAGAAGCAATTTCTCTCGTTAAAGAAAATGCAACTGCAAAATTTGATGAAACCATAGAGGCTCATGCTCGTTTAGGAATTGATCCTAAATATACTGATCAACAAATTCGAACAACAGTTACTCTCCCAAAAGGAACAGGGCAAAAAGTACGTATAGCTGTTATTGCTAAAGGTGAAAAAGTAGCTGAAGCAAGTGCAGCAGGTGCTGATTTAGCTGGTGAAGAAGAATTAATTGAATCTATAAACAAAGGAGAGATG
Source organism: Prochlorococcus marinus str. MIT 0918 (assembly GCF_027359415.1). Taxonomy (NCBI): domain Bacteria; kingdom Bacillati; phylum Cyanobacteriota; class Cyanophyceae; order Synechococcales; family Prochlorococcaceae; genus Prochlorococcus; species Prochlorococcus marinus. Next base: position 1,478,097 of record NZ_CP114780.1, on the reverse strand, counting down.
AATTTTGATCTTTTAATTGCTACACCTGACATGATGCCAAAGGTAGCCAAATTAGGCCGAGTACTTGGACCTAGAGGTCTAATGCCCAATCCGAAAGCTGGAACTGTCACAACTGATCTTGGGAATGCAATCAAAGAATTCAAAGCTGGAAAACTTGAGTTCAGAGCAGACCGTGCAGGAATTATTCACGTTCGTTTTGGGAAAGCAAGCTTCTCAGCAGAAGACCTTCTAGAGAACTTAAAAGTTTTACATGGAACAATTGATCGAAATAAACCTAGTGGAGCAAAAGGCCGTTACTGGAAAAGTCTTTATTTAAGTTCCACTATGGGGCCTTCCGTAGAGGTAGATATGGCTTCGTTGCAAGACAGTGCAGACGAAGGGTAGCCCCTTTGCTGTATCTTAGAGAGATTGGCTTAGCCAAACGGGCATGCGCCCGGCCTAAGACAGCAGGTTTAAAATTACTAAATACCACATTTAGTGATTCTATATAAAAGTCCTGCCGAGGTAGACGCAACACGATTTTCCTAATTGGTTTGAATCGACAGCGGCCTCGTCTCTTTCACTAGAGAAAATACGGCCGTATGTCCGGCTTCTTCCCCCGATTCGATCCAATTAACTATGGGCCGCACGCTGGAGAGCAAAAAACAAATTGTCGAAGAGATTAAAGGCCTCCTCGATAAAGCTGAAATGGCTTTAGTTCTTGATTACAGGGGCTTAACCATTAAAGAAATGTCAGATCTGCGAACTCGATTAGAGCCCAGCAGCGGCATTTGCAAGGTAACTAAAAACACCTTGATGCGCCAAGCAATTAATGGTAATTCTTCTTGGTCAGGCCTTGAATCGTTGTTAAGTGGCACAAATGCATTTGTTCTTGTAAAAGGCGATGTAGGTAGTGCTCTGAAAGCTGTCCAAGCTTTTCAAAAGGAAACCAAAAAATCCGAAACAAAAGGCGGCCTCTTTGAAGGCAAACTCCTTAGTCAGGACGAAATAAAAGCAATAGCTGCATTGCCTTCCAAAGAAGTCCTTATGGCTCAAATTGCTGGTTCAATCAATGCGATTGCTACAAAAATTGCAGTTGGCATTAATGAGGTTCCTTCTGGTCTAGCCAGATCACTAAATCAACATGCTGAGAATACTAAAAGTTAACTCAGCTCAACCTTCGACTAAATCTTTTTCTCCCTAAATATCTGCCGTATTCAAATCATGTCTTCAAAAACAGACGAGATTCTCGAGTCCTTAAAAAGCCTTTCATTACTTGAAGCCTCAGAGCTTGTTAAGCAAATAGAAGAGGCCTTCGGTGTTTCCGCCGCCGCATCTGCTGGCGTTGTCATGGCTGCTCCTGGCGCCACTGGTGGCGATAGTGAAGGTGCCGCAGAAGAAAAAACCGAATTTGATGTAGTGCTCGAAAGTTTTGAGCCATCAGCAAAAATCAAAGTCCTAAAAGAAGTTAGGAATGCAACAGGGCTAGGATTAGGAGACGCAAAAGCTATGGTTGAAGCTGCTCCTAAAACTATTAAAGAAGGTGCATCCAAAGAGGATGCAGAAGCCCTTAAGAAATCTATAGAGGATGCAGGCGGAAAAGTAACTCTTAAGTAAATTCCAATTGCTTCTGACTAAGAATTTCTACAACCAATAACAAATGCCGGTCACAATGACCGGCTATTTTTTTCACATGATCAAACAGCATGGTCTAGTAATCGCAGCAGCCACTGATGGGGCATGTAGTGGAAATCCAGGCCCAGGAGGATGGGGTGCAATATTACGTTTTGAAGACGGGACCATAGAAGAGTTTGGAGGTTTTGCAGAAAATACAACGAATAATCGTATGGAACTTTATGCAGCTTTATCGATTTTAAAAAAACTAGAAAATCTCCCTAGACATCCAAATCTAAAAATTCGTACTGACAGCAAATATCTTATTGATGGCTTTGAAAAATGGATAATAGGATGGAAACAAAAAGGTTGGAAAACTGCTGCAGGTAAAAAAGTACTCAATCAAGATCTTTGGAAAGCATTAGACAACTCTCGGTTGCCGGATGTGTCTTTAGAATACGTAAAAGGTCATAGTGGCGATCCTGATAATGAAAGAGTCGATTATATAGCTGTGAGCTTTTCAAAAAGGATTGCGATACAACTGCAATGTGATCATAAAAATCAAAATGAATAGTAGATCACGTTCACAACTGTTCTCCAGTGAATCAATTTACAAGCAACTCATCAGTCCAATACTGGCTAAAGATGAAGGTCTAGACGCAGAACAGTTAACTCAATTCACCCTTAACAATCTTGGCAAAATCTCTTTACTTCGAAAATGGCCTGTCATATCTCAAGGCCTAGCTGTTTTAGCTAAGGAATTACAACGTAAAGACAATAAACTAGAGCAAAGATTATTTGGATGTCATTTTAAAAATCCTATAGGTCTTGCAGCAGGTTTTGATAAAAATGGAATTGCAGCTTGTATTTGGGAAGATTTTGGATTTGGATTTTCAGAGCTTGGGACAGTAACTTGGCATGCTCAAGAAGGAAATCCAAAACCTAGACTTTTTCGCCTTTCAAAAGAAAAGGCTGCTTTAAATAGAATGGGTTTTAACAATAATGGAGCAAAAGAACTAAGAAAAACTCTAGAAAGGCAAAGAATTGAATCCCCAGGGAAGAGATCTTCTATTGTTGGCCTCAACTTAGGCAAATCAAAAATAACTCCTCTTGAGCAAGCTGGTGATGACTACGCCTCTTCATTAGAACTTTTATCAGATTTTGCTGATTATGTAGTGATTAATGTGAGCTCACCCAACACACCAGGGTTAAGGAAGTTACAGGATTCTACTCAATTACGAAAATTAATTAAACGATTAAGGAGAATACCTTCTTGCCCTCCTTTGCTGGTAAAAATTGCACCTGACTTAGACAATCACCAAATTGATGGGTTAGCTCAAGTAGCTTTTGAGGAAGGATTAGCGGGAATTATTGCTGTTAATACTAGTCTCAATCGTTTAGGCCTTGAAGAAAGAATCATTTCACAAACCGGAATACCTCTAAGTAAAGAAGAAGGGGGGCTCAGTGGTCGCCCTTTACGAAACAGAGCAGTGGAAATCATACGACGGCTACGTAAAAACTCAGGGAAAGAGCTTCCTTTAATTGGAGTCGGTGGAATTGACTCCCCTGAAAGTGCCTGGGAACGTATTACAGCTGGAGCTTCTCTTATCCAAATCTATACAGGGTGGATTTTTCAAGGGCCAATCTTAGTACCTAATATTCTTGAAGGGTTAACATCTCAACTTAGTCGTCATGGATTTAAAAATATCTCAGAAGCTATTGGAAGCGATGTGCCATGGATTTAAAAGCTAATCAGTATAATAATTCACTATCAGCATACATGCTTCAACATGGTGGAAATCTAGAAGAAGAAGCAAAAAATTTAGGAGTAGATATAAATTCACTTATAGATGCGAGTGCATCTATAGTCCCTTTTTCATTACCTTCAAAATTACATCGACATTTGCATGAAGCAATTGATAGCCAAATAATCAGATCCTATCCAGATCGAAATCACAACGACATACGAGAAGCACTTGGCCGTTATCATCAAGTTTGTCCGACCATGATCCTACCTGGGAATGGTGCGTCAGAATTAATAACTTGGGCAGCACATGAAGCATCAATACATGGAATCAGCATATTACCTTACCCAGGGTTTTATGATTATAAAAGAGCTCTAGATTGCTGGGGTGGAAAATACATCCAGAAACCACTGCCTCTACATTGGGATAAAGAATATCCTAAACCTTTCCCATGGGCAACTAAAGCAAAAGTGCTTTGGATAACTAATCCACACAACCCTACTGGTCACTTTTGGAGTAGGCAATCTATAGAAGAACTACTAAAAAATAATAGTCTTATTATCTGTGACGAAGCTTTCTTACCATTAGTCCCTAATGGAGACAAAGAGTCATTAATACCATTAGTAAAACATTATCCAAATTTAATTGTCCTTAGAAGCTTAACCAAGCTATTTGCAATAGCGGGATTAAGAATAGGGTATGCAATTAGCTCTGAAGAAAGACTTTGGCGATGGCAAGCATTAAGAGATCCCTGGCCTGTTAATGGATTATCTATATCAATAATAAAGGTCTTAATGAATGAAAAACAAATCCTGACAAAAAGAATTAAAAAGGTCCATCACTGGGTAAGAAAAGAAGGCGAATGGCTTCACGAAAATCTTCAAAAAATCCCGGGTATTATTTCTCACCCCTCATCAACTAATTTCCAGCTAATTGAAAGCTATAAGTCCCTATCAAAACTAAGAGAACAACTTGGTTATAAAAATATTTTAGTGCGCGATTGTAGATCCTTTAAAGGGTTAGGAGAAAATTGGCTGCGTATTAGTCTTCAGAGTAAATCAAATAATCGACGTATTGTAGATACAATGAAAAAAATAATCACACATAGCTTATAAGTATTTTTACTAATTTCAAATGGGCTTTTGAACTAGCTATTCTTTTCATTCCTTTACTCATTTGTTCTAACAAGTCATTCTGAATAGAATTGTTAGATAAATAGCCTCGGAATAAAAGTTCTATAGTCTTCTGTAATGTTTTTGAGCTGGATTGATGTTGATGAATAATAAATGCACCTCCATGTAATGCTGCATATACAGCATTACATTCTTGATGGTTATCTGCTGCATATGGATAAGGAACAAAAATTGCAGGAGTACCACATACAGCAAGTTCGCTTAAAGCACCAGAACCGGCTCTAGTAATTACAAGATGAGCATGTTGAAATAAGCCAGGGATATCATTAGTAAAAGTCTTTTCAACTAAATTTCGATTCTTAATTCCTAATGCCGAATTCTCACCTGTAATATGAACAATTCGAAACCCTCTGCTCAATAAGGTAGGTAATATCTCTTTAATAATGTTATTTAACCCTACAGCTCCTTGACTACCACCCATCACAACAATTAATGGAGAACATCCTTGAGGTACCCATCGAGGTAATGCATGTTTGAGAAGAAATGATTTTCTAACAGGTGTCCCAGTACAAATCGTTTTGCAACTTATTAATTTTTCTTTTGCATGAGGTATCCCCAAGGCAACCTCATCACAAAAAATTCCCAAGAGCCGTGTTACTTTTCCAGGGAAAGCATTAGATTCATGTAAAATAACTTTCACGCCACAAATTTTTGAGGCAATTATTGCAGGGGCCGCAATATACCCTCCTGTTGAAAATACAACTTGAATTCGTTTCCTCCTAATCAAACGAATAACCAAAAAACTAGATGCAATTAACTTGATCAATTGAAAAACCTTCTTTAGACCATTCCCTTGTAAACCATCAACTGGTATTAATGTCATCTGAAATTTTTTTGGAACTAATACGTTCTCCAAACGACTAGGCACCCCTAACCAGCTTATTTCCCAAGAAACAGGCAATTCTTCTGCTACTGAAAGAGCAGGGAAAATATGTCCCCCTGTACCACTAGCAGCAATAAGAAGCCTAACCATAAAAACAGTACTCAAAATGGTCTACGGTTAAGTTATAGGTAACTAAAAACTCACTAGGTGCACAATTTACTTAAATCTATTTTTTCTTCAGGATTAATGGTCATGTTGGCTTTCTATCCAAGCACTTTGGTCGAAGCCAATGAAATTGAAGCCTTTGGCAATAAAGTAGAAAAAGCATTAAATAGCAAAAAAAAAGCGGATCTCTACCAATTATTTGCAACTAAAATAGCTGATGAACTATATCAAAAATATAATTATTTTAGGGAATCATTTCCAAATGCAAAATGGTCTATAAAACATTTAAAAAGTAAGTCAAATGCAAAGCAAATGCTATTAATAGATATAAAAGGTAAAGAACAAATAGGTGCATATGAATACTCACTAAAAGCCGAGAAAGTAATTGCTGTTAAGCTTAGTGATATGAAAGCTATTGCTACAGAATTAATTAGTGAATACTCAATATTAAAAACAATTAATAGCGACATAGATATAACAATAGGTATACCGAATATAGTTCTTACAGGAAGTAGTTATGATATTGATATTATAGTGAATAAACCCCTAAAAGATTCAATTTTAGCAGGTGGTTTAATAGCTATAAATTCAAAAGATTTACACTCAAATAATCATCAAGAAATTGAATTAGTGCCAATGGAATCTGGAGGAATCTTTAAGAAGGTAAGGGCTCCTTTAAAACCAGGTATACAAAGGTGGGGGGCTCTTTTAGCCCATCCAAATGGGATTGTATCTATAACTAAAGCAGTTAAAATTGTATCTAAAAAAGAAAATTTAATCCTTAAATAATTACAGATAACTTTGCTAGAAAAATATTGTTTAATTAAGCTTGATTGTCAAGCGCTGCAACCCCTGGCAAAACCTTCCCCTCAAGCAACTCAAGACTAGCTCCTCCACCAGTAGAAATATGAGACATCTTGGATGCAAGCCCAGCCTTTTCTACTGCTGCAACAGAATCACCTCCTCCAATAATTGTGCAGCATCCTTTAGCACTCAATTCAGCCAATGTTGTTGAAATTGCATTTGTTCCATTCGCAAATTTATCAAATTCAAAAACACCCATAGGACCATTCCAAATAACAGTTTGACAATCACCTAAAGCTTTTTGGAATAGCTTTATTGATTCAGGTCCTATATCTAAACCCATCCATCCTTCTGGTATTGAATCTATGTCTGAAATCTGACTGTCAGCATCTGGAGCAAAATTGTCTGCTAAGACGACATCATTAGGTAAAAGCAACTGCACCCCCTTAGCTTTTGCCTTTTGTTCTAAAGATCGAGCAAGCTCCAGCTTGTCATCTTCTACTAAACTTTTGCCTACGGACAAACCTCTAGCTTTATAAAAGGTAAATATCATTCCTCCACCAATTAATACCTTGTCACACTTATCAATCAAAGACTCTAAAACTCCGATTTTACTACTTACCTTAGAGCCACCTACAATTGCAGCTAAAGGACGCTTAGGTGAATCGATAGCCCCTTGCAAATATTGCAACTCTTTTTCCATTAAATATCCTGCAACACTTGGATTTAAAAAGTTTGTCACTCCTTCAGTGGAAGCATGAGCTCTATGCGCTGCACCAAACGCATCATTCACATAAATCTCAGCTAAAGCGGATAATTGTTTTGAAAACTCCGAATCATTTTTTTCTTCCCCTGCAATAAATCTGACATTCTCCAAAAGAATAACTTCTCCATTACTCATTTCTTGGACTTTTGCTTTTGCATCAGGACCAATGCAACTATCAGTTTTTGCAACAGTCTGGTCTAGTAATTCACTCAATCTTTTAGCGACTGGGGTAAGGCGCATACTTTCATTCACCTGACCTTTAGGTCTGCCAAAATGAGCTGCAAGAATTACTTTGGCTTGATTCTCCATTAAATGTTTAATAGTTGGGAGAGCTGCACGAATTCTTGTGTCATCGGTTATCGAACCTTCTTCATTAAGAGGGACGTTAAAATCAACCCTAACTAAAACTTTCTTCCCACTGAGGTCCTCAATTCCGAGACTTGAGAGAGAACGCTTTGACATGACTTAACTTAAAATCTTGATCGCCGACAATAACCCGATACAAGTACAAATGGATTCTGAAGGAGCCAGACAATTCACCTGGCCACAACGTTAAACTCTGAAAACCATTGGTATTGCAAGAATTAGGTTTTCTAGTAATACTGTTTCTTATTACAATGAGATTAAAATGATAGATCTAGAACAAGAATTTATGTCTATATCACAAAAATAATTTTCAGAGAAGAAGCAAGTTTCAAAACTATGAAAAGTCCAAAAAGAAATAAAAGTAGAGTTAACAAGAACCTCTGAATTAAAGCCGTCAATAGATAGCAACCTGCATATGATCATTTCTGATATTTCCCAAATAATCATAATTCATGTAATTATTATAAAAAGAAAGATTAATCTCCATAAAAACCATCAAAGTACGCTCTCCAAAGTGATCAAAATTGCATCTTCTCAAATTTAAAGCCTTCGTGAAAATGCAACTTATTCAATGGTATCCAGGCCACATAGCAAAAGCCGAAAAACAACTTACTACTCATCTAGAAAAAATAGATCTAGTTATCGAAGTAAGAGATGCTCGAATTCCACTTGCCACTTCACATCCTTATCTTCAGAAATGGATCAAAAACAAAAAGCATTTAATGGTGATCAATCGAAAAGATATGATTTCAAACAAGGCTATAACTTCGTGGGATAAATGGTTTAAACAGCAAGGGCAACCATTTTGGTGGTGTAATGCTAAAAATGGTGATGGAATAAAGCAAATTAAAGAAGCAGCTATTGAACTTGGAGAAGAATTGAATCAAAGACGATCATTTAGAGGTATGCGTAATAGAGCAGTCAGAGCACTTACTCTTGGATTCCCAAATGTTGGGAAGTCCGCTCTAATCAATAGATTAGTCAATAAAAAAATTGTGCAAAGTTCAAGAAAAGCTGGGGTAACAAAATCTCTGAGATGGGTTCGAGTTGGACAACAACTTGATTTATTGGATTCACCTGGTGTATTACCTCCTAAATTAGAAGATCAAGAAGCTGCGATCAAACTTGCTATATGTGATGACATCGGACAAGCTTCTTATGATGTTGAATCAGTAGCAATAAGATTCTTAGAGATAATGAATGAAATCAAACTAATAAATATTGCTGGCATACAATCAGATATCCTTAATAGCCGTTATGGAATAGATATTAAAAAACATCGCACCAATCCACATCTATGGCTAGAAGATGCAGCTAACTATCACACGTCAGGGGATAAATGTAGAATGGCACAAAGACTACTAGATGATTTCCGCAAGAAACTAATTGGTCCCATTTCTCTGGAACTTCCATAAAATTACAAATGTCTGAAGATCCAACACAATCATTTGGGAAAGGAGAAGGGGAGCTAATAGCACTTCATTACTCTAAACCTTTACCTATGCGTCTAGATCGATGGTTAGTCAGCAAGCGGCCTGATGAAAGTAGAGCAAGGGTCCAGAAATTCATTGAAAATGGATTAGTGCTTGTTAATGGAAAAGAAGGAAAAGCTAAAACACCTCTTAGAGAAGGAGATGAAGTTCAATTATGGCAACCACCTCCTGAACCATTACCATATTTGAAACCACAAAAAATGGATTTAAATATCCTTTTTGAAGATGAGCATATTATTGTTATTAACAAACCAGCAGGTTTAACAGTACATCCAGCACCAGGCAATAAAGATGGCACACTAGTTAATGGATTATTGCATCACTGTTCTGATTTGCCAGGAATAAATGGAAAGCTTCGCCCTGGAATAGTGCATCGACTTGATAAGGATACAACAGGCTGCATTGTTGTAGCAAAGTCACAAGAAGCTTTAGTTAAGCTCCAAGTTCAAATTCAAAAAAGGATTGCATCTAGAAAGTACATGGCTATAGTACATGGCGTCCCTAAAGGAGATAAAGGCTCTATTATTGGCGATATAGGTAGACATCCGGTTGATAGAAAAAGATATGCTGTCGTTAGTAATGACACTGGGAGGTATGCATGTACTCATTGGGAACTCATTGAGAGACTTGGTGATTACTCTCTTTTAACGTTTCAATTAGATACTGGTCGAACTCACCAAATTCGTGTTCATTCTGCTCATATTGGACATCCAATTCTAGGAGACCCTACATATAGCCGTTGTAAGAAATTACCAACTAATGTTAAAAGTCAAGTTTTACATGCTCGCCATCTCGGATTAAAGCATCCTATCAAAAATAATGAGATGCTTTTTGAAGCTCCATTACCGCATACATTTGAAAAGATTCTGACTATCTTGAGAAAATAAATTACTTAACTAATTAAAAGATCTCACTCTTGGTGAAGAACTCACTAATTTTTGAGTGAAAGTAGTAGTTGGAGAACTTATTATTTGCTTAGCAAAACCTTCTTCAACAATTTTACCTTTATTTAAAACAATGATTCTGTGACAAAAAGAACTTGCCACAGCCAGGTCATGAGTAATAAAGAGAATTGCTAATCCTAAATTAACTTGTAATGAGCGAAGTAATGATAAAACATCCGTTTGAATCTCAGCATCTAACATGCTTACACTTTCATCACAAATAAGAACTTTCGGTTTCATCGCAAGGGCTCGAGCAATAGCTACTCTTTGTTGCTGACCACCTGAAAGCTGATGAGGAAAACGATTCTGAAAATCTTGTGCTGGAATAAGACCGACTTGCTCTAAAAGCAACCTTGTTTGTTCTTTTGCACTTGCTTTGTTGGCCAAACCATGAATAAGAAGAGGGTCAGAAATAGCTTCTAATACTGTCATCTTAGGATTTAAAGAAGCAAAAGGGTCTTGAAAGACCATTTGGATTACTTGTTTAGCTTTTTTTAGAGAGTTGTCATGTGAATCTCTTAAATTTCTTCCATACAATTTAACTTCGCCTCCCCTAATAGGAGTTAAACCTAAAAGAGCTCGACATAAAGTACTCTTCCCACATCCAGAAACTCCAACCACACCAAGCGTTTCTCCAATACTTAAAGAAAAACTAATTTCATCAATTGCCTTGACCCAAGTGTTTTTCCAAGGTACTCCTGGCAAAGGATGCCAACATCGTAATCTGTCAACTTCAAAAATGACCTCCCTTTTCTGGTCGAATGATTGAGAACATTCTTCACGCGCTATAGCTGCACTAACCAATTTCTTAGCAAGAACTGATTGAGGAGAAATAAAAAGCTTGCGATTTGATTGCTCTTCAACAATTTTTCCTTGGTCAAGGATTGCTATTCTTTGAGACCACTTTGAGGCAAGAGCTAAGTCATGAGTAATCAATAAAAGAGAACTCCCCAACTCATCACATAAAATACTTAATTCGCTCATAATCTGATTAGCTATTACAACATCAAGGCTTGAAGTTGGTTCATCAGCAATGATTAAAGGAGGGTTTAAGGCAATTGCCAAAGCAATGCATAAGCGCTGACGCATACCACCACTAAATTCATGAGGATATGCATTAAACCTTTGAGGATTAATGCCAACTTGTTCTAATAATTTTTCTGATTTAAGTTTCTGAACAGTCAGTGATTGGTTTTGTTGATGAGCCTTGAAGGTATCTAAAAGGTGTTCTCCAATAGTCATCAATGGATTCAAACGTGAGCCAGGATCTTGAAAAATCAATCCAATCAATTCACCTCTTAGTCTTTTCAAATCTTTTTCATTCAGGCTCAAAAGATCTTTATTTTTCAATAAAAGTTGTCCTCTACAAATACTGCCTGATGGAAGTATTTGTAATAAAACTTTCGCAACAGTGCTTTTACCAGACCCTGAACTTCCTATTAAAGCAAGGCGTTCACCTGCCTTAAGACTCATATTCAGATCCTCTAAGACCCAATCAGAAGAACCTGGATAAGAAACACTTAAGCCTTTTATATTTAAAACATCGTTTTGAGAACAATTCATAAGTTTTAGCAAGGCTGCTTACACATGAATAAAATAAATTAAAGTCTTTGGCCTGATGCTAAACGCCACATCTGCGTCTAATGAAGCACAGACCAATTTGTCCTGGGATTTGCCCATGTTTGCAGGGCCTCAACTTAGGTCTGACGGAATCAAACTCCCAGAAGATTATGGGATTGAGTTGCCAGAATGGTTGATCAATTGCTTAGAAGTAGTTCCTCCTGCCGTAGGTGAATGCTGCCCTACAGATTCAAAAGCATTACTAGCTTGTTCGTTTGATCTCGCTTTTAGACTACATAAAGGTCAATTTCGCGCAAGTGGAGATCCATATATCGTTCACCCTTTGGCCGTAGCAAACTTATTAAGAGAAATAGGAGCAAGCCCTAAGGTCATAGCAGCCGGTTTTCTACATGATGTTGTGGAAGATACCAGTATCACACTTGAATTATTAGAAGGGTATTTTGGTAATGAAGTTAGTGGATTAGTTGAAGGAGTAACTAAATTAGGCGGTATTCACTTCCCCAACAGGACTGAAGCTCAAGCAGAAAATTTACGGAAAATGTTTCTTGCCATGGCCAGAGATATTCGTGTTGTTCTGGTGAAATTAGCGGATAGATTACATAACATGCGTACTCTTGATTCACTTCAAGCAGATAAACAACAAAGAATTGCACAAGAGACCCGAGAGATCTATGCTCCACTAGCCAATAGATTGGGAATTGGACGTTTTAAATGGGAGTTAGAAGATCTTGCTTTTAAACTTTTGGAACCAGATCAATATAGAGAGATCCAACAGGAAGTAGTGACTAAAAGGAGTGAACGAGAGAAGCGTTTAGCACAAACAGTTGAACTTCTACGAGAGCGATTACAAAATTCTGGTCTAAAAAAATTTGAAATCAGTGGAAGACCTAAACATCTGTTTGGTATCTGGAGCAAAATGCAAAGACAAGATAAAGCATTTCATGAAATTTATGATGTAGCAGCCTTAAGAATTATTGTTCCTAATTTAGAAAGTTGTTATAGAGCTCTAGCAGTTGTTCATGACACCTTCAGGCCTATACCTGGTCGTTTCAAGGATTACATAGGCCTTCCAAAGCCTAATGGATACCAATCTCTTCATACAGCGGTGATAGGTCGTCATAGGCCAATTGAGGTGCAAATCAGAACACCTGAAATGCACCAAGTAGCTGAATTTGGAATAGCCGCTCACTGGAAATATAAAGAAGGTGGTTCTCCTGCTGTAGGGAATACAGAAAAATTTAGCTGGTTGCGTCAATTAGTCGACTGGCAACAAGAAGAAAATAGCTCTGATCATAATGACTATCTTTCATCAATCAAAGAAGATTTATTTGACGAAGAGGTTTTTGTGTTTACTCCTAAAGGAGATGTCGTAGGCTTAAGGAAAGGCTCTACAGCTATAGATTTTGCTTATAGAATTCATTCAGAGGTAGGTAATCACTGCTATGGAACACGCATTAATGACAAACTATGTCCATTAGCAACAAAGTTAAACAATGGTGATTTTGTAGAGATTATTACAACTAACACAGCACATCCTAGTCTTGATTGGCTTAATTTTGTAGCCACTCCAACTGCCCGAAATCGTATCAGACAATGGTACAAAGTTAGTCATAGAGATGAAACGATTCAAAGAGGTAAAGAGCTGTTAGAACGCGACCTGGGCCGGAAAGGACTTGATTCATTACTTACCAGCGAAGCAATGAAAAAAGTTGCTGAGCGGTGCAATCTTAAAACTACTGAAGATTTACTTGCTGCACTTGGTTTCGGAGCAATTACTCTCCATCAAGTACTAAATCGGCTACGAGAAGAGATTCGACTACAAAATATGAATACACATATTCCTGAAACCAATAATGAAATTGCTAAGCAAGTCTCGACCAATGCAGAATATGCATCCCCTAAAGAATCCTCTGTAAAAACGTCTCCTATTCTTGGTTTAGAAGGGTTAGATTATCGCTTAGGAGGATGCTGCAGTCCTCTCCCTGGAGAAGAAATAATTGGTACTGTTGCACTTGGCAATCATGGGATAACTATTCATCGACAAAATTGTGCGAATATTAGTAACATACCCAGCGTCAGACAATTACCTGTTAAATGGAATGAGGAATTATCGAGTCATGATACAAAGTTCTCTACTCAACTAAAAATCGAAGTAATTGACCGAGTTGGTGTTCTTAAAGACATTTTAATGCGATTATCCGACAGTAGTATTAATGTTAGTGATGCACGTGTTCAGACTTCCTATGGGAAACCTGCATGTATTGACCTTAGAATTGAATTAAAAAGTTCAGCGCAGCTAGCCATGACCATAAATAAAATTCGCGCAATGGCTGATGTCATAGATATTGCCAGAACAGGACTAAGTTAATAACTCAATAATTATTTTTTATTACTAAATAATAGCTATTACCTACATGAATAACTAAGTATTAAAAAATCAAGATTATATAAATAGTTATTTATATAATCTTGATTTAGCTTTAAAAAATTGATATGAAATACAGCCAAATAATAATCCAAATAATAATCCGACAATTGTTGATCCTAATAAGATTCTACTACTAATAATCCAACCTTGGGTCCACAATCTATATTGAGTCAGTTCTCCCAAACTACTTAAATTATTAACTTCACCTAAAAAAAACTTTCCAACTTTATAGTTGAACCAATAAAGAGGAATATATGTAAAAGGATTACTAATCCAAGTTCCTGTTATCGCAAGGAAATGATTTCCTCTAAAGAGACTTGCCAAAAAAATCCCAATCAAAGACTGGAATCCAAACAGTGGGAAGCATCCGCTAAAAACGCCCACCCCTACCCCACGAGCTCGATAGGCTGGAGTACCATGCTCTTCCCAAAACCAACGAACAACATTCCTAACCTTTTTAATTAATCTAAAGAAGACATCAATCATGTTAGAGCCTACAGGTTTTGAAAAAACTAGCCTCCTAGTGATAGTAGACAACGGAAGAAGAATGTAAATTTATGAACTCTGCATTCACTACAGAAGAAACAATCGCAGCAATCGCATCTGCAGTTGCCCCAGGACAGGGAGCAATTGCAATTATCAAAGTCTCGGGGCCATCATCTCAACAAGCCGTCAAAAGCATTGTGACCATCCCAGGAGAACAATTGTGGAAGAGTCATCGAATTTTATACGGACATGTAATAAACAAAAAGACTAAAAAAAAGATAGACGAAGTTTTAATCTTAATAATGGAAGGACCTCGAAGCTTTACTGGTGAAGACGTAGTAGAGATTCATTGTCATGGTGGTCTCATTGTTGTTCAACAAGTCCTTGATCTTTTACTTACACAAACCAATACACGAAGAGCTCTGCCTGGGGAATTTAGCCAGCGTGCAGTCCTAAATGGAAGGCTTAACCTTACTCAAGCCGAAGCAATCAATGACTTAATCAGTGCAAGAAGTGAAAAGGCAGCACAACTTGCCATAGCGGGTATTAATGGGGAAATTACTACTCAAATCAACTCATTAAGAGACAAACTTATTGATCAACTTAGTGAAATTGAAGCAAGAATTGACTTTGAGGATGATCTCCCCAATCTTGACGAACAAACTTTAATCGCAGAAGTAATATCCATAAAGGAAAACCTTTATAAGCTTATTTCTGATGCTAAGCAAGGTTCTTTCATAAATAATGGATTGAAAATTGCGCTTGTAGGAACCCCAAATGTCGGAAAAAGTTCACTGCTAAATCTTCTTAGTAAAAAGAAACGAGCTATAGTTACAGATTTACCAGGTACTACAAGAGATCTTTTGGAAAGTGAAATTGTACTAGAAGGAGTTCCTATCACATTATTAGATACTGCTGGCATTAGAGAAACACAAGATGCAATTGAACAAATCGGGATCTCTCTTAGCCAAAAAGCTTTAGTGGTAGCAGATGTAATTGTATTGATTTTTGATATCAGCCAAGGATGGACTAAAAATGATCAAAAACTTTTAAATGAAATCCCAAAAGGAACGCCAACACTCTTATTGGGCAATAAATCAGATATTCAAATTAAATCGACAATAGTAAAGCCTGATGCAACAATTAGTGCATTAACAGGAGAAGGTGAAAGTGAAATGATTGAAGCTCTATTAAAATTATGTGATGCCAACAAGATCGAAAGTCTTGAGATTGCATTAAACCAAAGACAACTGGACCTAGTTCAATTAGCCGCAAGTGCGTTAGAAAAAATTGAGACTGTAGCAGAGCAAAAACTACCCTGGGATTTTTGGACTATAGATTTACGAGAAGCGGTTTTCAGACTAGGTGAATTAACTGGTGAAGAAATAACCGAAGCAGTGCTTGATCGAATATTTTCAAAATTTTGTATTGGTAAATAAAAGAATCTATATTTAAATATTAAATTAGATTTTTATAGTATTACTTACGAAAACACTCAACTTTTCAAATCGAACACCTCGTCACTCTTACCTTTTCTTTTCTAAAATCTTGAATATACTTCCACCAACAATCAATCATCTTTTAGATATTTGGCTTAATGAAGATGTAGGTCGCGGAGACCTTACTCAGACAGCCATTAGCAATGACATTGTTAATGCACATTGGATAAGTAAACAAGAAGGGGTCTTTTGTGGCGGAGACATAGTTAAAACCCTATATAAACGTCTAGATCAAAATGTCAAAGTGGATTTAAAAAAAAAGGATGGGGAAAATTTTAAAATAGGAGAGAAAATCTTGGAGCTTCAAGGCCCTGTGTCTGTTCTATTGGCAGGTGAGCGTACATCTCTTAATCTTGCAATGCATCTCTCAGGAATAGCTACAAAAACACAAAGTCTCGTTTTCGAGCTGAAAGGGACTGGAGTTCGATTAGCAGACACAAGAAAAACAACTCCTGGACTCCGTCAATTAGAAAAATATGCCGTCAGATGTGGTGGTGGTTTAAATCATAGATTGGGGCTAGATGATGCAGCTATGCTAAAAGAAAATCATATCGCCTGGGGCAAGGGTATTAATCATTCCATTAAATGTCTTCGAGAATCAATTCCATGGACTACAAAAATTATTGTCGAGGCAGAAACAAAATCCCAAGCAAAAGAAGCTGTTATGTCAGGTGCTGATGGAGTACTTCTTGATGAGATGACTCCAGTAGAAATAGTTCATCTTGTTCCGCATTTGAGAAAATTAGCAGCACAAATTTCTAAAGAGATAGTGATAGAAGCCTCAGGGATTGACCCTTTAGAAATTAAAAACTATGCCTCTACAGGTGTTGATATTATTTCAAGCAGTGCTCCCATCACTAAAAGCACTTGGATAGATTTCAGCATGCGCTTCAATTCAAATACAATTAATTAATAATGCAAAGAGTTTTCCAATTATTAAAAAAAGAAATTGAAAATACAATCTTAAGTATTTTCCCTGAGACAAGATGCTCTGAAACAAAATCCGGCTTTATTTTAGACTCTCACATAGTGCCAGCATCCAAACCAGAGTTTGGAGATTTTCAAATTAATAGTGCACTTAGTTTAGCTAAGGTTATCAAACAACCTCCACGTCATATTGCCGAAGCAATTGTAAAAAAACTTGAGCAAAATCAGTCTTTCAATGATTTCTGTCTGCCAGCTCAAATAGCGGGGCCAGGTTTTATAAATCTAACAATTAAAAATAACTGTTTAGCCGATGAGATACAAACCCTACTTAAAGATAGTCATCTAGGAGTTCCTCGGGCAACCAGTGAAACATTAAAAAATACAGTAAAGCCTACAATTATTGATTTTTCCAGTCCAAACATTGCAAAAGAGATGCATGTTGGACATTTACGTTCAACAATTATTGGAGATTCAATTGCCCGTATTTTAAAATTTCGTGGCCATCCAGTTATTCGTTTAAACCATGTAGGAGATTGGGGAACGCAATTTGGAATGTTAATTACATACCTAAAATTAGTTGCTCCAGAAGCATTAAAAACAGCAAATGTAGTTGACCTTGGTGATTTAGTCGAATTTTATCGTCAAGCAAAAAAAAGGTTTGACGAAGACACTGATTTCAAAGCATCTTCGCGTAAAGAAGTAGTCAAATTACAAGCGGGGGATGAAGAAAGTCTAAGAGCTTGGAACTTATTATGTGAACAATCTCGTAAAGAATTTCAAATACTTTATAATCAGCTTGAAATCGATCTTAACGAAAGAGGCGAGTCTTTTTATAATCCTTATTTAGAACAAGTAGTTCTAGAACTAAAGCAATTAGACTTGTTAGTTAGTGATCAAGGCGCTCAATGCGTTTTTCTAGAGGGTATAACTTCAAAAAATGGTCGCCCCCTACCGCTAATTGTACAAAAATCTGATGGAGGTTTTAACTATGCCACAACAGACTTAGCAGCTATCCGTTATCGTTTTCAAGCCAAACCAAATGGAGATGGAGCAGACCGCATCATTTATGTAACGGATGCTGGCCAAGCTAACCATTTTTCAGGTGTATTCCAAGTTGCAGAGCGTGCAGGATGGATTCCAGAGTCTGGCCGCTTAGATCATGTTCCATTTGGTCTTGTCCAAGGAGAAGATGGAAAGAAATTAAAAACTCGTTCTGGTGATACAGTTCGCCTCAAAGACCTTTTGAACGAAGCAGTTAATCGTGCTAAGCAAGATGTAGAAAAGCGATATCAAGAAGAAGGACGAATAGAAAGTCCAGAATTTATAAATGAAGTCGCAACTAAAATTGGTATTGGAGCCGTAAAATATGCTGACCTTAGTCAAAACAGAATTACTAATTATCAATTTAGTTTTGATCGAATGCTCTCACTACAAGGGAATACTGCACCATATCTTTTATATGCTTTAGTTCGGATCAAAAGTATTTGTAAAAAATCAGGAGGGTTCAAATCTTCCAACCTTAACCTTGAATTTCATCAAGTTCAAGAGTGGAACCTCGTACGACAAATTTTGAAGTTTGATGATGTCATTATTGAGGTTGAAGAAGAGTTATTACCTAATCGTCTGTGCAGTTATTTATATGAATTAAGCCAGGTATTCAATCGTTTTTATGATCAAATACCTGTTTTAAAAGCGAAAGATCCTTCAAGATCTTGCCGTTTAATACTATGTCAACTGACTGGAGATATATTAAGTACAGGCTTAAATCTTCTAGGTATTTCAACTTTGGAGAGAATGTAGTGGAACCTAATACAGATTTCCCCTCTCAAAAGCCTCCTTTAGCATGTAGTGAAGTAGAGGGAATGCTTCCTTATTCAGCCCCTTTGGAAGGTCGGAGGCTCCTGCTACGTCTTGATTTTAATGAAAATACTATTGGCCCTAGCCCAAAAGTTATAGAAGCGATTAAAAACATCTCCTCAGAACAAATTTCTATTTATCCTGAATATGATGGTTTGCAAGAAGCAGTTTCTCAAAACCTCAACGCTTCAGGGCTAAGTCATTTACTTACTCCTAAAGAGGTAGGCCTCTTTAATGGCGTTGATGCTGCAATCCATTCAATTTTTTATGCTTATGGAGATAAAAAGAAAAAATTTCTCACAACACAACCAACTTTTGGTTACTACCAACCTTGTGCTTCGATGCAAGGAATGGAAACCATTCAAATTCCATATGAAGGCAACAGATTTTCTTTTCCTTTTAACAAAATCTACCAATCTTTAATCAAACATAACCCGAAGATATTAATTATATGCAACCCTAATAATCCAACAGGCACTCATTTATCTCCGACGAAAATTATTGAATTAGCGAAAATATCTCCTCAAACACTAATAGTCATTGATGAACTCTATGAAGCATTCTTAGGAAAGAGTGTCTTGTCAACAATCAATTTCAAGGCAGTCCCAAATATTGTTGTACTAAGGTCACTTTCCAAAACATCTGGACTTGCAGGATTGCGCATAGGGTTTGCCATAGCTCATCATGAAGTAATTGATCGTATTTATCGTGTCACTGGTCCTTATGATGTTAATAGCTTTGCGGTAACTGCAGCATTTGCAGCTCTTAAAGATCAAGCATACATCGATGATTACGTCGCAAAGGTACTCAAGGCTAGGGAATGGATAAAAGATCAATTAGAAAGTCACAATATAAAGCATCATCTAGAAGCCGGTAATTATTTCTTGCTTTGGCCAAACAGATCAGTTAATAGCGTAGAATCATCTCTAAAATCATCAGGGATACTAGTCAGAAGCATGGCAAACAAACCGCTTCTTAATGGTTCTCTGCGTGTCAGTATTGGAACGACTAGTCAAATGAAAAGCTTTTGGAAAGCATATCTACAAGCAGACGATATTAAGGCATTAAATGAATAGTGGTCTTTTGAGGAAGACTCCTTGGAACACTATAGGTTTTACCAACATTACGAACTTCTATCCCTTTAGTAGCTTCTAAGAATGGCTTAATACCTGATTGATCACAGTTTTTAAGTGTTTTACCTCGAAGATATTGTACTGGTATAACAATTTTTGGATTCAATTCATTAATCACTGCTGCAGCTTCTTTAGCGTTATATACTTTAGCTCCACCTCCCACTCCGATAACCAAAATATCAGGGCGTCCTAAAAGTAACTTATCTTGATAGTTAATAGGGCCAGCAATACCTCCTAGATGTGTAATATTAACTCCTTGTTGTTGCCATTGCCAAAATGTACCATAACCAAAACGCCTTCCCCCTAAACGGTCATGCAATGCAGAGAAGCCTTCCAAACGTAAACGACCAATCCTATAAGAACCGGGTTTGACAAAAAATACACCTTTTTTATTCCAATGTCCTTCATCTGCCAACTCAGAACTTGCAAGAACAATATCTGCATGAACATTGGGCTCGGCTAAACCTTCCGCACACCCCACAGCTTTAAATGGATTTAATAAAACTGAATGTCCTCCTCCCTTAATTAATAATGAACTATGGCCAAAACTTGTAATTTCTAAAGCTTTCACAATACTTGGTAAAGTCAACGCTGTAGTTGTCATTACTAAGAAAGAACATACTGGCTTAAAAATGGATCGTAATAGCAAGAGTTTACCTATCATAAATCAAAAAAGAAAAAGAAATTTTAGGATTTTGCTAATCCTAAAAAGTTACTTAATAAGTGATGACCAGATTGTGTAAGAACACTTTCAGGGTGGAACTGAACTCCAAACAGATTCTGATATTTTCTATGTCGAATACCCATAATTGTGCCATCTTCAAGCCATGCAGTAACCTCAAGACATTGTGGTAATGATTTCTTTTCAGCTATTAAACTATGATATCTAGTTGCTACAAGTGGATCAGATATACCTTTGAAAATCCCTTGACCATTATGAAAAACTTTGGAAGTTTTTCCATGCATTAACTCATTAGCTCTTACAACTTTGCCACCAAAAGTTTGTGCAATTGCTTGATGCCCTAAACAAACACCAAGAATAGGCTTCAAGCCGGACAATTCACTCAAAATCTCTAAACAAATACCTGATTGATTCGGATCTCCTGGGCCAGGAGAAAGTACCACTGCATCAGGTGATAATGATTGTATTTCCATTAATGAGATTTCATCATTACGTTTCACCAAGATATCTTGAGCAACAGAGTATTTTGTCGATAACTCTCCAAAATACTGAACAAGGTTAAAAGTAAAACTATCGTAATTGTCAATAACTAAAAGCATAAAATCAATCCATGTTAAAAGCCAATTCTCTTTAAAAACGAGGGTGCAATCAAAAGAAGTGCTATGACAAAAGAAGCTACCGAAGCTACCAAAACAGATGCTGCAGCACAGTCTTTAGCTATACGAGCTAAAGGATGAAAACGTCTTCCAATTGCAAGGTCAACTACTGCTTCTATAGATGTATTTATTAATTCTAAGACTAAAACAGTTGCAATGGTAATAACTAAGATAGCTACATCGTGAATTGGCAATTCCAACCAAACAGCGAAAATACTAACTAATAAACCAATAACAATATGAATACGAAAGTTTCGTTGGCTCAAAAAAGCATATCCTAAACCTTGAGCCGCATATTTAAAGCTCGCTGGTAAATCTTTAGCAATCGCCCATGCACCTCGTCTTGAGATTTTCTCACGTTGAGTAGCTATATCTGAAACCTTATCAGCTTTATTTAAATTTGAATCAGATGTAATCATTGATCAAATGTAATACATGTTTCAAGCGTCGGTAAAAGCTTGGTATCAAGTAATTTTTCTTGAAGGCACAACATTTCTTTAAGTCTTTTTGAGGAAGGATGGTCCCATCCAAGCAAATGTAAGAAACCATGACTTACTAACCATCTTAATTCTGAAACGAAAGAATGCTCATGCAATTTTGCTTGTTGTTGCGCCATGTCTACTGAAACAATGATGTCACCCAACTCTACAAATTGATCATACGGAGAAATAATATTTTCATCAATCACAGGGAATGAAAGTACATCTGTGGGCTTATCAATATGACGCCATTGTGCATTCAATTTTTGAATGGAAAGGTTATCAGTAAATACCAAACCAATACTAAAATAATTATGTTCTCTAATTATCTTAGGGCCAATCACTGAAGGAATCTGACGTAAAGTCGTAATCCAATTTTTAAACTCCAAGGTCCAAAAATCAACGTTGATTAAACAGTCGACTCCTTTACTATCTTGTCCATCAGTAAAATTATCTAACTCGTAAGCCTTAAATGCTAGATCCACATCTAAAAAATCTTTTGAAATTAGTGGCTTAGTCATCAATATATTAGTGAGGGAATGATGGTCTTCCAAGAACAGCTATAAATACAATAAAAGCGATAAAACCAATAGCTGTAAAACCAAAATGAATTAGACTTTGGCCACCCTTTCTAACCATATTTTTCATGGCTAATTTAATAAAGCTTGGAGGTGGGGTTCTCTTATTAGAAGTTGTTTCAGAAGAATCGTGGTTCATTAAAATTTAATTATGAGTTTGATTGTTTTTAGTCTCAATTCCTTGTAAAAGGAGAGATTGAATAAATAAATCCAAATCCCCATTCATCACAGCTTCAACATCATTGGATTCTTTAGAAGTACGTAAATCCTTAACCATTTGATAAGGATGAAAAACATAATTTCTAATTTGATTACCCCATGCTGCTTCCACTATGTCACCTCTTATATCTGCAATTTCTGCAGCTCTTTGTTCTTGTGCAATAATCATCAATTTTGCCTTTAATAAAGCCATCGCCTTTTCCTTATTTTGAAGTTGAGATCTCTCTTGGGTACAACGAACAGCTAACCCAGTAGGGATATGAAGAATACGCACTGCTGTCTCAACTTTATTAACATTTTGTCCTCCAGCACCACCTGATCGACTCGTAGTTATTTCTAAATCCTTTTCAGGAATCTCTAGCTGAACATTATCATCTAATTGTGGCATAACTTCAACGCCTGCAAAGCTTGTCTGACGTTTTGCATTTGCATTAAAAGGTGAAATCCGAACCAAACGATGGGTTCCTTTCTCATTTTGCAAATAACCATAAGCATATCTGCCTTCTATCTCAATTGTTGCACTTTTGATACCGGCCTCTTCACCTTCGGAAAGTTCAGTAAGTTTTACTTTCATTCCATGCCCTTCTGCCCATCGAGTATACATACGTAATAACATCTGAGCCCAATCTTGAGCATCTGTGCCTCCAGCACCAGCATTTATAGCCAATACTGCTCCTTCTTTATCATAAGGACCACTTAACAAACGCTCCAATTCCCAAAGATCAAGTTCTGCTTGCAATTTATTCAGTCCAACTTTAGCCTCTCCCAGCATTTGCTCATCAGGTTCAAGATCATAGAGCTCTAAAGAAGCGTTAGCATCATCTATAGCACTATGCCATTGGGCTAATTTAGTTAATTGGTCCTTAACCTCATCAAGTTGGCGCATCTGTTTTTTCGCCTTCTGCTGATCAGTCCAAAATTCAGGTTGCGCAGCAATCTGCTCAAGATCTTGTTGAAGTGCATTTAAACGAGGTACGTCAAAGACAGTCTTGAGAATTCTTCAGACGCTTAGTTAAAACAGAAATTGTTTTCTTAAAATCAGTAAGATCTTGCACAAGTAAAAATAAAAAAACAACTATTAACTTTAAATTTTACCAACCATCCTTAGGATAAGCAGCAACCTATTGCTTAACTATGGCAAAAGTTGAAATCTACACCTGGCAATATTGTCCATTTTGTATTCGTGCAAAAGCTTTGCTTGATAGTAAAGGCATTCAATATGAAGAGCTCCCAATAGATGGGAACCAAGAAGCTCGCCAAAAAATGACCGAGAGAGCTAGTGGGCGCACAACAGTGCCTCAAATCTTCATTAATAATCAAGGAATTGGAGGGTGTGATGAACTTTATTCTCTTGAAGGCTCGAATGAATTAGATGCCCTAATTGAGCAGCATCAATAAATGCCATGAAACAATTATTTGTCCTTGATCCTATTGAGCTAATCAATCCTGCAAAAGATTCAACTGCAGCCTTGATAGAAGCAGCTCATAGAGCTTCTATTGAGGTTTGGGGATGCACCCCTGCAGACCTTCAAGCAATCGGAGCAAAAGCTAGAGTTGTAGCCAGAACTATTATCCCTGATCCATGGATAACTCTAGGAGAACCAGTGAATCTTGATTTAAATGCATTTGATTGCATTTGGATGCGCAAAGACCCTCCTGTTAATGAAGCTTTCTTATATGCAACTCATTTACTAGAAGTAGCAGAACGGGATGGAGTATTAGTTCTGAATAAACCTTCTTCCCTTAGAGCATGGAATGAAAAGCTTGGGGCACTAAGGTTCAGCAAATTAATGGCCCCTACATTGGTAGCAAGTAGGGTCAACGAATTAAAGGATTTTGCAAAAGAACAAGGCGAAGTAGTTTTAAAGCCTTTAGGTGGAAAAGGAGGTCAAGGTGTGATTCGAGTAGCTAATGCAGCAGAAGGCATTGATGCATTACTTGAACTAGTCACAACTCAAGAACAAATGCCTGTAATGATGCAAAAATTTCTTCCTAAAGTTACTGAAGGCGATAAACGAATTCTATTAGTCAATGGGGATCCATTTGGTGCGATAAACCGTAGACCAAAATACGGGGATTTTAGAAGTAATCTTGCTTTAGGAGGTAATGCTGAAGCTACAGAGCTAACAGTTCGAGAAAAGAACATTTGTGATGAATTAGGCCCTTCTCTTAAAAATGAAGGTCTATTTTTTGTAGGGATTGATGTAATTGGAGGAATGCTTAGTGAAATAAACGTCACAAGTCCAACAGGCATAAGAGAAGTCGAACGATTAATGAATATTCCTCTTGCCGATCAAGTAATTCAATGCCTATTAAAAGATATTGCTTGATTTTGTAACCCAAGATCAAATTGATTAGCTAACACAGCAAGTTTTAACCCCACTTCTTGTAATTCTCCCTCTACCGAAGAACCTTTAACTAATCCAGCCCCTGCAATTAAATGCAAATTTTTACCTTGGGTATATCCATATCTAATAGCAACTCGAAATTCGGCATTACCAGAATTATCTATCCAACCAATTGGAGCAGCGTAATATGCTCGATCAAATGGTTCAAGTGTTTGCAACCATTGCATTGACTTGCTTCTTGGAAAACCAGCTACAGCAGGGGTAGGGTGTAAAGTTTGAACTAAGTCAAGAGGGGTAAACCCTTGGGCTTTAGCTTTAATTGGTGTATGCAGATGAATCAAATGACCATGTCTGGCTACACGAGGGCATCTAAGTCGAATAGGAGATAATCCTTTTTTAACTAATTGGTTTTGAATTGAAGAAACTACTAATTCATGTTCTCTTAAATTTTTTTCAGATTTAAGCAAATCTTCACCGCTATCATCGCTACGTGCAGTTCCAGCCAAAGCATCGGTCTGTAAATTTCCTTGTTTCATACTAAGCAAGCGTTCCGGAGATGCTGCAAAGAATGATTCATCATTAGACCGCTTCCAAAGGAAGCGACAACTCCCTTTTTGCTTTTTTCTTAAATTCGAAAGTAATTCTATAGGGTCTAATGGATTCTTCAATAAAACTGATTGTCTAACTGCAAGTACTAATTTCTCAAGCTCACCAGACTCTACTAAATTAATTCCTGTTTTTAAAGCCAAACGATAATTTTTTTGCCAATCCTGAACAGTATTAATAGCAGTCCAACTTTTAATTTTTATAGAAGTTGAATTTACTAAAGATTCCAACAAGTTTTCACGCATCAACCAAATCTGCTCTACAAAATCCCTTATATCGGCTTCATGAGCAATCACAGAATTCAACCTGAGCCATCCACTCCCAGCCTGGGCAGTCAACTGCCATCTAGGCAAGACAGCCTGTACAGCAGGGGTTGCCTTAGCTACCCTTTTAGAATCAGTAGTTTGTTCAAAAAATGTAAATGCATACAAAATCCTTGGTTTCGCCTGGATTGGCACGTCAGGGGAAAGATCAACCAATCTTGTAAAAGTCTCATCACTGAATCTTTGAGCTAATTCAAACCTACGTTGGCCAATTAATTCAAAATTCTGACATTGTCCTGAGGCAGCAATAGAAATTCCAGGAGCTTGATCCCACAAAAAACCAAACTGATGTTGATTGCTAATTCTAGATAATTGCTTCAGCGGATCTATCAGATCAATTGGTAAAGCAAGGCTCAATAAACATTGATCAGGCCGCCTTAAATTCCAGCCTCGTAAAGAAGCTTGCAAAATTTCACTAAATGTCAAGCTGATCTTCATTCCTAATTAGGTAATGATAAAAGAGACTAATGAAATGTATAAACCGTAACCCAGCCTAGGAGGAGTAGATCAAAATCCTATGAAAGACAAAAATGCTGTTGCATCACTTCATTCTTCAAAAAAACAAAGAAGGCACTTATGGAAAAAAGCCATTAAATGGCCACTGTATTCAGTGGCCATTATGCCGGTATTATTAGCAGCAGGATGGACGATAGGAGCAAGAGAAGATTTACGGTTAGACCAATTACTTGGATTTCTAATAGCTTCTATTTTTCTTTTAATCTGGGAAAACTTAACTAATGATCTATTTGATTCAGCAACAGGAGTTGATGAATTTAAGTTCCACTCTGTCGTTACACTAACTGGAAAAAGACGATTAGTTCGAAACCTTGCCTATTTTGCACTTTTACTAGGATTGTTATTAATTCTAATTCTGGCACTAAGAAGTCATGTTGCTGTTTTTTTATTAGTAATAGGCAGTTGCGCCCTTGGTTATCTGTATCAAGGTCCTCCTTTTAGACTCGGATATCAAGGTTGGGGAGAACCTCTGTGTTGGATTGCATTTGGGCCCTTTGCTACAGCTTCAGCACTTTTAGTTATCTCAACTAACGCAAACGTAATCCCTTGGAGTACAGCGACTTTACTAGGAGGAGGGCCAGCTTTGGCAACTACATTAGTACTATTTTGTGCCAATTTTCATCAAGTGGTCGAGGATTCTGCACATGGCAAAAAGACATTATTAGTGCGCTTAGGGACTCATAGAGCTTCTGATTTAGTACCTTGGTTTGTAATACTAACTTTTGGATTGGAATTCATCCCAATCATTTATGGTCACTGGCCAATTACATCTTTATTAGGATTAATTGGATTGCCGCCTGCCATTAAATTAATTCGTTTACTTAAAAAGCACCACAACCATCCTGAAATGATTAGTGAAAGTAAGTTTTTAGCCTTACGTTTTCAAACATTAAATGGAATTGGATTAGGCATTGGGTTAGGAATTAATCCTTTCTTTGAGCAAGGGTTTTTAAGCTAAAATAAATGAATCTACAACTCAAATCTAAGCCCTTCTCATTCCCTTTAACTAAACCACTCCAAACTTCAACAGGAGTTATCAAAGAAAAAAAAGGCTGGTTAATTAAACTTCGAAATGACAGAGGGAGAATAGGCTGGGGAGAAATTTCCCCATTGCAAATATCAGAACTACAAATATGCGCAAGAATAATAAATAATCTAAGTACTACAACTTCTCGCGAAGCCTTAGAAAAAAAAATAAAAACATGGCCAGGCTCTCTTGGATTTGCCATTGGAGCTGCTTTAGCAGAAATAGATGGTTTAATCGGTAGCGAATCCAAACAAAATTGGCTAAAGGTCTCTTCATCTGCATTATTATTGCCTACTGATAAATCGCTAATATTAAGCACACTCGATTCATTTCTAGAAAAAAATCAACTGTTACAAAAAAG
The DNA here is from genome assembly GCF_027359415.1 of Prochlorococcus marinus str. MIT 0918. NCBI lineage: Bacteria > Bacillati > Cyanobacteriota > Cyanophyceae > Synechococcales > Prochlorococcaceae > Prochlorococcus > Prochlorococcus marinus. Next base: position 1,450,499 of record NZ_CP114780.1, on the reverse strand, counting down.
TCTTACTTATAAATGGAAAGTCACTAATTCTTCTAATAACTTCAACATTAATTTAGTAAAGCAAATACTTTTTCGAATACCTAAAAATTCACTGTTAAGGATAGATGCAAATGGTTCCTGGAATCGCAAGCAAGCTAAAGACTGGGCAGATCTATTACATAATGAGCCTAAACTTGAATGGCTAGAACAACCTCTTCCTTTTAATGATATTGAAGGGTTACAAGAATTAGCAAATCAAATACCTGTTGCTCTAGATGAATCACTAATACTCTACCCTTCATTAAGAAAAACTTGGAAGAATTGGCAAGTAAGACGGCCACTATTAGAAGGGGATCCAAGAGATTTGCTTGCCGAGCTAAGTACAAAAAATAGTTATAAAACAATCAGTACATGTTTTGAAACTGGAATTGGTCGACGTTGGGTAGAACATTTCGCAGCATTGCAGCAAAAAGGAGCTACTCCTACCCAGCCTGGGTTGGCTCCAGGCTGGTGTCCCAATGGACCACTTTTTTCCTATAACCCACAATTAGTGTGGGATGCTGCATGAACCAGCTAAAATCTATAAGCTGGACAGGGGAAGATCCTGAAGAATATATCAAGGAACTTGCTCAAGCAATTGACAAAGGCTGTTGGGTCGAATTGCGCTCGGGTAATAAACAACAAAGCATTCTTAAAGAAAACTTATTACCTCATGAACCAGGGATAATTATTCAAGGGGGGGGAACTAGTGGAAGATATCAATTATGTCTACATCCTTATAGACATCTAGATCAATCAGCATTAGCAACTGGTCAATGGTTGCAATCTATTTCGTTAGACCCAAAAAATTGTCAAATAGTAAATGGGCTGCCCATGTGCCATGTAAGTGGACTACTACCTTGGTGGAGAAGTCGATGCTGGGGTGCAAAATATATATCTATAAAGCCTGCAATAATGAATAACCCTTATGAACTAGAGGCCCAATCACTTAGTTTAATTGATCAGAACAAAAGTCCACTAATTACATCTTTAGTACCAACTCAACTCACTCGTCTCATTCAGCATCCTTCTGGAATTCGTTGGTTACAATTATTCTCCGTAATTTGGGTGGGAGGATCAGCTATTTCACAGCACATAGCCAAACAAGCCAGAATCCTAAATATTCGTTTAGCACCTTGTTATGGCACAACTGAGACAGCAGCTATGATTACCTCTCAAAATCCAGAGCATTTCTTATCTGGAAATAATCTTTTAGGCATACCTTTAAATGATATTCAATTGCGAATTGGAATTAATAATGCACTACAAATTCGAACAAAGAGGATAGCTAAATTTTTAACAGAAAATGGCGAGCTCAAATCGATTGCAAGTAACAATGGATGGTGGGAATCAGGAGATGCTGCAGAATTAGTTATTGATAATCAAATGCAACAACTCAAAATTCTTGGAAGAAGAGATACAGCTATAAATTCTGGTGGGGAAATTGTTTTCCCAGAACAATTACAAATCAAGCTTCTAGAAGCTGCTCAAAAAAAAAGCATTCCAATAGATTCCTTATTGCTTCTACCTATAAAAAATATGGAGTGGGGAGAACGAATAGTTGCACTTGTAAGATTCAATGCAGAAACAATCAACATTAGCCATCAACCATTTTTATCAAAATTGAAAAATATTACTAATGATTGGTTACCTTATGAAAAACCAATGAATTGGTTCAATTGCCCAGAATTATCAAGAAATAAATTAGGCAAATGGGAACTTCAAAAATGGCAAGCCTGGGTCAAGGCTAAAGAGAACTAATACCGTGGTTAACAGCAGCTGATTCTAACCAGAGATGAATCTTATTTGGCAACTCACACAAAGAACGTGTATCTGGATTGATCGACCGATGTCTTATTAAAGCAACTGCAACATTGGACCGATCTGATTGGAACTTGTATTGAACTTCAAAACTACTAATGTCTAATCTGACTGGACAAAGCTCAATAGCCAATTTTTCACTAATGCGAATGGGAGAAAAAAAATCCGCTTCACAATGAACAATTGGCAATGCAATCGATAAGTCTACTGCTAAATCTTTAGAGGATGGAAATATCTCAACTGCTTGAAGCCCATAGTTCTCAAGACTTTCTTCCCAAGCTTCATGACACCATCTAAGTAAATGGTGAAAATGAATTACCCCTGCAGCATCAGTATCACCAAACCGAACAGTACGCTGTAAATGCAAAAAATCTTCCCTCTTAATAGATTTCACAATAATCAGCGGTCAACAGAACCCATAATTACGTCTATTGAGCCAAGAATTGCCATAATGTCAGCCACTTTTGCACCCTTCAAAATATGAGGAAGGATTTGCAAATTATTTAGATCAGCAGCACGTATTTTAAATCGCCATGGAGTGACATCATTATTTCCTTGAATAAAGACACCTATTTCCCCTTTACCTGATTCTAAACGCGTATAAAGTTCACCTTGAGGAATTTTGAATGTTGGAGCAACTTTTTTAGCAACATATTGATAATCAAAACCTGCAAAAGGACTAGTTTTTCCTTCTTTCATTCGTGAAGCCTCAAGATTTTCTGTAGGGCCTCCAGGAATCATTTCACAAGCTTGTCGTAAAATTTTTAACGATTCACGCATTTCCTCAATTCTGACTCGATAGCGGGCATAACAATCACCTTCTTTTTCACAAGCAATTGCCCAATCAAAATCGTCATAACACTCATAATGATCAACTTTTCTTAAATCCCAAGCCACTCCAGATGCACGCAACATTGGTCCGGACAAACTCCAATTCAGTGCTTGATCTTTCGATATCGCACCTAAACCTTCAATACGACGTCTAAAAATTGGATTATTAGTAATTAGTTTTTCATATTCATCAATCTTTGGACCAAACCAATTGCAGAAATCTTGGCATTTTTCAAGCCAGCCCCATGGCAAATCAGCAGCAACACCACCAATGCGAAAATAATTATTATTAATTAATCTTTGACCGGTTGCAGCTTCCCAAAGGTCATAAATCATTTCTCGCTCTCTAAAAATATAGAAAAATGGTGTTTGGGCTCCCACATCTGCCAAAAACGGTCCTAACCAAAGCAGGTGATTTGCGATTCTATTTAATTCCAACATTAATACTCGAATGTAGCTAGCTCGCTTTGGAATAGATATATTTGCCAAGCGTTCTGGTGCATTTACCACAATTGCTTCATAAAACATCCCAGCCGCATAATCCATTCGACTTACATAAGGCACATACATTACATTTGTTCTATTTTCAGCAATTTTCTCCATGCCACGATGTAGATAACCAATGACTGGCTCACAATCAATTACATCCTCTCCATCAAGTGTGACTACTAAACGCAAAACACCGTGCATCGAAGGATGATGGGGGCCAAAATTAACCACCATTGGCTCCGTTCGCGTTTCAAGCTGCGACATGGTGCCAAACACATAAAGGGATACTTTAGATATTAGGTAGTTGTTATGAAAGAAGAATCAAAGGTTGTCACATCCAATTTCAAACACACACCTGTTTTGGCTAAAGAATTATTGGAAGCAATTAGCAAACTCCCCAATGTATTACTGGAAAAAGGCATGATGGTTGATGCAACTATTGGAGCTGGGGAGCATGCTGCCTTAGTACTTAAAAGTTTTCCAAGTTTTAACATTATTGGCTTAGATCAAGATCCAAATGCCATTGAAACAGCATCCAAACGACTTCTTTCCTTTGAATCCAGAGTAAAACTTATTTCATCTAATTTTGCTGATTTTATTCCCCAAGAAAAAGTTGCTTGTGTTTTTGCTGATTTAGGCGTAAGCAGTCCTCAAATCGATCATGCCAATAGAGGCTTCAGCTTTCGTTTTAATGGACCAATTGACATGCGAATGAATCCAAGCAAAGGCATGACAGCAAAAGAACTAATAGAACAATTAGATGAAAAATCTCTTGCTGATCTGATTTATAAATACGGAGAAGAAAAGTTTTCTAGACGAATAGCAAGAAAAATCAAAAATGACCTTTTAATGAAAGGTCCTTATGAAGGCACTACTGAACTTGCATATGCCATAGGAGGATGTTATCCAAATAAATTAAGGTATGGTCGCATTCATCCAGCAACAAAAACTTTTCAAGCACTACGCATTGCCATTAATAATGAAATAGAAGCTCTTGAGAAACTTTTAAAAACAGCTCCAAATTGGCTTTTACCTGGTGGAATCTTTGGTGTGATTAGCTTTCATTCTCTTGAAGATAGATTGGTTAAACACTCCTTTACAAAAGATGATCGACTTAGACGCCTCACTAAGAAGCCAATTATTGCAAGTGAAAATGAAAAAAACATTAATCCTAGAAGTAGAAGTGCAAAATTTCGAATCGCTATCAAAAAATAGACTCTTAACTAAGTTCTTAAATCCTTTACTACTTTCGAAATAGCTTCTACAGCTAATTCAACCTCATTCAAAGTTGTTTCTCGTCCTAAGCTAAGTCGGAGTGAAGCCTCAGCTTCTTTAATTGTTCTCCCAAGTGACATCAACACATGAGAAGGATATCCGTTGCTACACGCAGATCCACTGCTACAAGTAAGAACCAACCTTAGCTTTTTATGCAAGCGACTACCTTGAACTCCCAAAACAGTGAAATTCAAATTATTGGGTAATCGCTTATCCAAAGAACCATTTATTACTAAGTCAGGGATTTGTAGATTCAAACCTTTCCATAATTGATCACGAAGAAATCTCAAGTTTTGAACATTCATATCCATCTCTTCTATAGCTATTTCAGCTGCTTTAGCAAGACCTATTACTAAAGGAACTGGTACTGTTCCAGCCCTTAAACCATGTTCTTGATCTCCACCCCATTGCAAAGGTTGTAATGGGCAGTTATTACACATAATTAATAAACCAATACCTTTTGGACCATATATTTTATGACCACTAATACTTAATAAATCAACTCCTAATTTGTCAATCTCAATAGGTAAATTACCAAAGCATTGAGTATAATCACTATGAAATATTACTCCACGTATTTTACATAAAGAAGCAATTTCTTCAATAGGTTGCAAGACGCCTATTTCATTATTAGCAGCCATAATACTTACTAAAAATGTATCATCCTCAAAAGCGTCAATTAAAGTCTCTAGTGAAATAATTCCATTTAGATCAGGTATTAATTCGGTGACACGAAATCCTTCTTTCTTCAGTTGTCTCAATGGCTCAAGAACAGAGTGATGTTCAGTTGAAAGTGTTATGACATGCCCAGGACGTCCCTTTTCATATAATTGAGCTCTGGCATGGCCAAGCAATGCCAAATTATTAGCTTCTGTAGCACCACTGGTAAAAATCAACCTTTCTGGAGAAATTTTAAAAAAAGAGGCCAATTGTTCTCGCGCAATGCTTATTGATGCTGAAGCATTAAGGCCTAAACTATTTTGGCGATTAGATGGGTTACCCCAAAACTCATTCCAAAAAGGATTCATAGCTTCTACAACCCTTGGGGAGCAAGGTGTTGTGGATTGATAATCAAAAGCCAGTGGAGATGTCTTCATGAACCAATTTCGTGAAAGTCATCAAAAGAGCAATATCCTTAAAGATATTGATTAAAACTTTTTACCACCGTAATATTCAATTTCATGAGTGATCAACAACAATCAACTCTAGAAGATCAGCCAAAAGCTCGGGTTTTATTAGTTGACGATGAGCCAGGCATTAGGAATGCTGTCCAGGCTTATCTAAACGATGAAGGTTTTGATGTATCAACAGCCGTAGATGGTGAAGATGGACTTCAAAAAGCTCAACAAATACTTCCAGATGTAGTCATTACTGATGTAATGATGCCTAGGTGCGATGGCTACGAACTACTCAAGAAAATACGAGAGGATGAAAGGCTTGGAGGGACCCCAGTTATTTTTTTAACTGCGAAAGGAATGACCATAGACCGTACTCAGGGTTATCAAGCAGGGGTGGATGACTACATACCCAAACCATTTGACCCAGATGAATTAGTTGCAAGAGTTAAGAATGTTGTCAAAAGGCAAGAAAGGTTACTTGCAGAAGCAGCTCGATTCGCAGATACAGATGTTGGGCAAATGGCTAAGCAGATTACAGAAATAAAATCAATGCTTACTCAAAGTGATACAAATGCAACAAGGAAAGACATTGTTATTCCTAGCTTTACCCCTCGTGAGGCTAGTGTTCTGCAACTAGTAGCAGAGGGATTAATGAATAAAGAAATAGCAAGACAACTAGAAACTTCCATCCGCAATGTAGAAAAGTATGTAAGTCGCTTGTTTATTAAGACTGGAACCTCAAGCAGAACTGAACTCGTTAGATATGCACTTGAAAACCACCTTGTCACTTAAAAAAACTCTCACCAAACTAATCTCTACAAAATTCAATTAATTGAGAGAAATAAAAAGGTGCTTGATTCAATTTTCTTCGTTTTAGCTTAAAACCAGATTGCAAAGCAGCATTAACAATACCTTTTTCCCTCAAAATATAAGCACGTGTAGTCTTACTTGGACCAGGGAAAAATTGGCCAATTTTTTTCAATAAAGCTAATAAAGGGGTATAAGGAGCAAAGCTAACAATCAATCTTTTTTCACTTAAATTACATAAATGTCGAACCATTTCTTCAGCCGCTTTTTGAGGGTAATGAATAAATACATCTAAGCAAATAACTGTATGAAATGATCCAGTCAAACTCTCAAGATCAGAAGTATTAAAAGTCATTCTTCTCATATCCAATCCCTGTGACTCAGCTCGCCGCTTCGTCTCTAAAACCATTGCTTCGGAAATATCACTAGCAGCAATCGAACCTGCGCCCAAAGCGACTAGTGGTAAACAAAGACTACCAACTCCACAACCTGCGTCACAAAAACTTGTTTCATTAATCCCTCCTGTCTCTTTAATCCAAGAAAGAACATCATCCACAGTTTTTTGATGCCCTATTCGAATATTACGTTGAACCTTATTCACTTCTTCACTATTGCTATAAATTCGATTCCAACGTTCAAAACCAGTCCCGTTGAAATAAGTAACTACCTCAGCCTTTTCTGACTGCTTCAGTTGTTGCAATCCTTCTTCAACCATGAGAATCGAACATTTAACAAGAAAGATAATACTAAGCGGGAGTCCACTTCAGTAAACTTGACTGTTTATCAGAATGCCATCTAAGTAATGTTTCTAAAGGTTTTCCTATAAAACAATCTTTAATTTGTTTGTTTTTTTGTAAAACCAGTCTAGGCGATACTGTTGCATACCAAATAGCAGCAGAAGGATCTCCAGTCCATTTCGCAAGTCTTTTACATCCTTCCAACAAAGAAATAGTGGTCCCTGCCAATGTTCCATTCTCTAAGCGACAAATACCCTTTTCAATATTTAATAAACGTTTGTCCCATATAAATTGTTTTTCTTCTAAACCATAAGGTGCTAATGCATCACTAACTAAATAGATCTGATCAGAAGCTAACTGCTTGAGAATGACTGCAAGATGAGGATGAACATGAAATCCATCAGCTATTAAACCTAAAGCAATCTGGCCATGATTTAAAGCCTCTGCAATAGGTCCAGGATCTCGATGATGCAACCCAGGCATTGCATTGAAAGTATGAGTTAGCATGCTAATACCTAAATCAAAAGAAAGACTGCTAATTTTGGAATCAGCTCCTGAATGACCTAAAGAAACCAATATTCCTAAATTCTGTAACTTCCTAATCACATCAGAAGCCCCTGGGAGCTCTGGAGCAATAGTTACCAATGAAATATCAGCCTCAAAACCGCTGATTCTTTGATCCAATTCTTCTAAGCTTGGTAAACAAATATATTTTGTTTGATGAGCTCCTCTATAGAACTTAGACAAAAAAGGTCCTTCAAGGTGTGCACCTAAAAGCTTGCATCTATTGTTAGCAGTTTGCTCTCTCGCAAGTCGAAAAACCTCTAAAGCATTCCGCAACGCTGAAACACTACAACTCACCAACGTTGGACAAATAGCCTCTACCCCATCGGCCCAAAGGTAGTCTAGAAGCTCAATTAGTTTAGGTAAATGGTTAGAGTCAATCTCATTAAAAGCTAAGCCTAAACCTCCGTTTATTTGTAAATCAATACCTCTAGGACTAATCCAATCTCCATCCCAGTCTTCATGCACATTAATATCAGAAGCAGTTGACATAGGAGCAATTGAAAGAATCTTTCCATCGTCATCAATGGAAATCCACCACAAATTTTTTACATCGCAATTAGGTGATGAGCTAGGAATTTGAATATTAATCAGATTACGCATATGAATAGATTCGTTTATTGGTTAATGCAAGGTTTAAAAGATCTCGTCATTATTAATAATGAAACACGCATTAAAAACAGTGCCTTCAGCAAATGCTGAACAAAAAGTCTTAGTAGCTGTAGTCATGGGTAGTGACTCTGATTTACCTGTTCTAGAAGCTGCCATTAAAGTTTTAGAGGAATTTAACCAAAAAGTAGAGGTTCGTGTGCTTTCAGCTCATAGAACTCCTCATAGGATGTTTGATTATGCTAAAGAAGCAGAAAATAAAGGAATAAAAATTATTATTGCGGGAGCTGGTGGCGCTGCACATTTACCAGGAATGATTGCATCACTTACCAACCTTCCAGTCATTGGTGTACCAATAAAAAGTAAATCTTTACAAGGTATTGATTCCTTATATTCAATTGTTCAAATGCCTAGTGGGGTTCCAGTTGCAACTGTTGCAATTAATGGTGGTCACAATGCTGGATTACTAGCAATACAGATATTAGCTATCTCAGATTCAAGGCTTAAATTGCAATTGTCACAATATAAAAAAAGACTTTACAGCCAAGTTCTAGAGAAAGATGAAAAACTCAGGACCATAGGTACTAAAAGCTATTTAGAACAAATGGAACTTTAAATAAATTATCCTTCTAAGTAAATATTTTTAATTCCATCATTTTTTGAATTACATCATCTACACATTCATCTAAGTTTTTCAACCCAGTATCTATTTTCAATTCTGGATTTTTTGGCTCTTCATATGGACTAGAAATACCAGTAAAATCAGGTATTTTGCCTGCTCTTGCCTTTGCATACAACCCTTTAGTATCACGGGTTTCACAAACAGCTAAATCAGCTGCACAATAAATTTCTATAAAATCATTCTTTTGAACCAATTGCCTAGCCTTATTTCTATCGCAACGAAAAGGGGACACAAATGCAGTTAATACAATTACACCTGCATCAAGAAAGAGTTTTGCTACTTCACTAATCCGACGAATATTTTCTTCTCTATCAGAATCTGAAAAGCCAAGATCCTTACATAAGCCATGCCTAATGTTATCTCCATCAAGTACATAAGTTCGTAAACCCTTTTGAAACAAAGCAGTATTCACTGCATTTGCCAATGTACTTTTACCTGAACCTGATAAACCTGTAAACCATAATATGGCACTTCTATGTCCTTGTTTTTGAGCAATTGAATCTCTATCAATCGAAGCTTGATGCCAAACGATATTTGTAGATTTTGTATCCATTTAGCAAAAGAAAATTAAAAGTCTCCCAACCAATTTTGACATGCGGCAGGCTTCAATTTAAGCAATTTATCCTCCTGATCGTTTTGGGAGATATCCTTCTTTGAGTAAAAGTTCTAAAACCATTACGACTTGATCCCCCTGCAGTTCAATACTTCCTTCTTTCACTGTCCCTCCAGTGCCACATTTTGTTTTAAATTTTTTTAAAAGTTTTCTTAAGTTAGATTCATTTAAATTCAGGCCATTAATCAATGTTACCGTTTTCCCACCCTTGCCTACTCTTGTTTTTTGGACTCTGACTGACATATCAGCTTTAGTTTCGGGATTTTCAGGAATGTCTGAATTGACTTTTGCTGCAACGTTTTCAAATTCTCTCCAATTTGTTTTAGGCATTTTTATGTAATTCACTAATCTATGTAAATATCTTATTAATTTGTTCAAGTGACAAGGACCAAACCACAAGATGCAGATCTTGCAATAAGTGCACGCCCATCACATCTTGGAAGATTTGGTCAATATGGTGGGCAGTATGTTCCTGAAACTCTTATTCCAGCTCTCTTTGAATTAGAAAAAGCAGTTACAGAAGCATGGAAAGACAAAACATTTACAGATGAATTATCCCATTTATTAAAAAACTATGTTGGAAGAGAAACGCCTTTATATGAAGCCAAAAGGCTAACGGAGCATTATCAAAAAGACAAAACCGGACCAAGGATTTGGTTGAAAAGAGAAGATTTAAATCACACAGGAGCACACAAAATAAACAACGCTCTAGGTCAAGCTCTACTAGCTTTAAGGATGGGGAAAAAAAGAATAATTGCAGAAACTGGAGCTGGACAACATGGAGTAGCCACAGCAACCGTATGCGCTCGTTTTGGTCTCGAATGTGTAATTTATATGGGGGAAGAAGATATGAAAAGACAGGCTCTTAATGTCTTTCGAATGAAATTACTGGGTGCAAAAGTAAAACCTGTTACTGCAGGTACAGCAACACTCAAAGATGCTACCAGCGAGGCTATCCGCGACTGGGTTACCAATGTAGAGTCAACACACTACATACTAGGTTCTGTAGCAGGTCCTCATCCTTATCCAATGCTGGTAAGAGATTTTCACGCAGTTATTGGGGAAGAGACTAAAAGTCAATGTAAACAAGCATTTGGTAGATCACCAGACATATTGCTCGCTTGCGTCGGAGGTGGTTCTAATGCAATGGGCTTATTTCATACATTTGTTGAAGATCAATCAGTAAGAATGATAGGAGTTGAAGCTGCTGGTGATGGCGTCAATACTAATAGACATGCTGCAACTATTACCGAAGGGCGTGTAGGTGTACTGCATGGCGCAATGAGCCTTCTTCTGCAAGATGACAATGGGCAAGTTCAAGAAGCTCATTCTATTAGTGCTGGACTGGACTACCCAGGGGTAGGGCCTGAACACAGCTACTTAAAAGAAATAGGTAGAGCAGAATATGTAGCTGTAACTGATCTAGAAGCACTAAATGCACTACAACTGGTAAGTCAAAAAGAAGGTATTATTCCGGCTTTGGAAACCGCACATGCATTTGCATATTTAGAGAAACTATGTCCATTACTTTCATCTAATACAGAAATTGTTATTAATTGTTCCGGTCGTGGTGATAAAGATGTCAATACAGTAGCCAAGCACCTGGAGTCAACAGGAATGAATTGATAAAAACTTTCCTTTAATAACGAGGGACTGAATCATCTATTTGCATGCTCCAAGCATCTATGCCTCCCTCCAAATTCCAAACGTTATAGCGATCATCCTGTTCTATTAACCAAAGAGCAAAATTCCAGCTGCGTATACCTGAATGACATAAAGCAACGATTGGTTTTTTGAACGATAAATTACTTTTTAAACTTGTGGTCCAAACCGAAGCCTGACTTAAAGGTAGATGAACTATTGGGGAAGGGAACGCCGCAATGTCTAACTCTGCTTGTTCGCGGACATCTACTAAAAGGGGCTGTTTGTCTTTATCTTGAAGCCATTTTTCTAGTTGGCGAGGAGTTAAATTTTGAGGCGTCTTTTGATTCATTTCGTTATTTAAAACACTAAAAGAAAATTCAGCACTTATAAAGAAGATACCTTAAACAAGTAGTTACCTAGAAATGAAGATACAAACTATCTTTATAAGCTTACTTGTCACTATAATCTTCATACTTTCAATTCTACTTGGAACACGTGTCACTTTAAACAATCAACAACCTTCAGATTTATTTCAACAAAGCATTACATTACCTGAAGCTGCAAAATTTGTTCCTAAAAATTCTTATCTAACAATTCATTTTAAAATTAATCTGAATAAAATTGATAACTATATTGAACCATTAACAAATAAAGATAAGAAGAGTATTGCAATCAACAATATCAATGAATTAAGGGATGGTTTATTTAGTCTAATAGGTTTAGATTTCAAAAATGACTTATCAAGTTGGATTGGTTCTGATCTTAGTTTTTCAGTTTTCAATGCAAAGGAAAGTTCAGATCATAAAGAATGGCTATTAATTACCCAATCTATAAATGAACAAAATACTAAAGATTTCATAGATAGGTTCTTGAGAAATCAAACAAATACTGGAGGGGATGTAAAAAAAATAAACTATAAAGATCAAGAAATATTTTCCGCTGTCAGGCCCAATTCTGATTCAGAAGACAATGAAATATCAATGGTATTATTAGAAGATGATCAACTACTTATTTCATCAAATAAAGAAATAATAATTGAGGCAATAAGCACATCAAAAGATACCAGTTTAAATCAACTGCATGACAAAGAATTAAAAGAATTAATAAGTACATTAGAGGATGGAATGGCATTGATAACTGCCTCTCCTAAGGCCTTGGAATTATTATTTAAAACTCCTAAAGAAATTACTACTAAGCTTGCAAACAATAGTTTTGTGGGGTCCATAAGAACCAAAGGCAAAGACATATCTCTTAATAGTATTTTCAATTTTAAACAGCCCTTCATTGGGGTTTCCAATCAAAGCAATCAAGCTATAGAAATGATCAAAAACATACCAATTTCTTCTAAAACTATTGCGATTATTAGCGAGCCAAAAGAAATACTGCAATCCTCGAAAGCTAATATCTATAGTCAATGGTTAGGTCCAGTTGTTAACAACTCATTATCAACTAAGGATTCTAATATAAAAAAAGCAATATTTGAATCAAGTACAGAGCCGTTAATATATATAAGTCAAGAGGATAGCTGGATCATAGAATCAACTCCAGATTTGGATATATCAAATATAGAAGAAATACTAAAGAAAAATAATTATGAGATGAAAAAGATTCTTACAGATAATCATGAATTAGAAGTTTGGTATACTATTGCTCTAGAAGAAATAAATGATATTTATAAAATCAATCCAAAAGTAAGTTTAATTGTGGAGAAAGCGCCTAACAAGATTAAATGGAGCAATGAGATATCAAACTTTGAGAATAAACTAACATTCAAAAAAGACAACCCTATAATAAATACATTCCCTGAAATCCAAAATCATAGCAACTTATTAACTCACCAAATCTATTTAGATCAAAGTACAACTAAAAAAGTACTTAAGAATTGGAAGCCATGGCAACTTTTAAAGGCAATCTCAACAAAATCTACTGACTCACATATTCAGAGGTTGAGCCTAGCCCTAGGAACATATGATGATAATCAAGAAACCCTGCTAAACTTTCAAGCCCAAGCATCTCTTAATTAAAGCCTCTCTAAAGAAACGAACGAATCACTTCATTAAGTAAAATAGGTTAGAAATATTTTTCCGTTAAAAGTTGGAGCATAAAGCAATAGAAAATCAACAAGATTCCAAAACCATGGTTTTGAAACCTGGCCTGGAAGGAGTTCCCGTCACTCAATCATCTATCTGTGATATCGATGGTATTAAAGGTGAGCTTAGATATAGAGGTTATCCAATTGCAGAATTAGCTTCAAAAAGCAGTTTTTTAGAAACTGCATATCTTCTTATATGGGGAAATCTCCCAAGCTCTCAAGAACTGAGAGATTTTGAAAATGCTGTACAAATGCATCGGAGATTAAGTTTCCGAGTTAGGGACATGATGAAATGTTTCCCAGCAACTGGTCACCCTATGGATGCATTGCAATCAAGTGCTGCATCTTTAGGTTTATTTTATTCAAGAAGAGCTATTGATAATCCCGAATATATTTACGATGCGGTAGTCAGGTTAATAGCCAAAATCCCAACAATGGTGGCTGCTTTCCAATTAATTAGGAAAGGACAAGATCCAATACAACCTAGAGACGACCTACCATATTCTGCAAATTTCCTTTATATGCTCACCGAGCGCGAACCAGACCCATTAGCAGCAAGAGTACTTGATAGATGCTTAATACTTCATGCAGAACATAGCCTTAATGCGAGCACATTTAGTGCTCGCGTAACAGCAAGTACTTTGACTGACCCATATGCTGTTATCGCTTCAGCAGTAGGAACACTTGCAGGGCCATTGCATGGTGGTGCAAACGAAGATGTTATAGCAATGCTCGAAACTATTGGCACTCCTGATAAGGCAAATAACTATTTAAATAATGCAATTGCACAAAAAAGCAAAATCATGGGGTTTGGGCATAGAGAATATAAAGTAAAAGACCCTAGAGCATCACTTTTACAAGAATTTGCAGAAGATCTTTTTGCTAGATTTGGTAAAGATGAAATGTATGAAGTAGCAAAAGCAGTAGAACAAAATGCAGGACCTTTGTTAGGGCCTCGTGGTATATATCCAAATGTTGACTTTTATTCAGGACTGGTTTATAGAAAACTAGGCATCCCAAGAGATCTTTTTACCCCTATTTTTGCTATTTCAAGAGTTGCTGGATGGCTCGCGCATTGGAGGGAACAACTTAGTGCTAATCGTATTTTTCGACCTACGCAGATATATACAGGTGAAAAAAATCGAACATGGAAAGCATTAGAAGAGAGAGCTAATAACTAATACGAGTAAATTTGATACACAGTAATTAGTAAGATTTTTCACTACTCTTAAGAGAGATTTTTATTCTCCCTTGAATACAGGCTTAGACATTGAATTGAGCTTCAATAACCTCTTGCAAGGGATAGGTGTTCCTCCAGAGATTTCTCATATTCTTTGGTTGCCACTCCCAATGTTATTAGTGCTATCTGTTGCTTTAATTGGAGTACTAGTTACAGTCTGGCTCGAAAGAAAAATTTCTGCAGCTGCTCAACAACGGATTGGACCCGAATATGCCGGTGCTCTCGGTATTTTGCAGCCGATGGCAGATGGATTGAAGCTCCTTGTTAAAGAAGACATAATCCCTGCAAAAGCTGATAATTTACTATTTACTGTTGGCCCTGTTTTAGTTTTAGTACCAGTAATACTTTCTTGGTTAATTATCCCTTTTGGTCAAAATTTACTAATTAGTAATGTTGGAATTGGAATCTTCTTATGGATTGCATTAAGTAGTATTCAACCTATTGGTTTATTAATGAGTGGCTACGCATCAAATAATAAATATTCTTTATTAGGCGGTTTAAGAGCAGCCGCACAATCAATTAGTTATGAAATACCTCTTGCACTAGCTGTTTTAGCAATTGTAATGATGAGCAACTCTCTCAGCACTATAGATATTGTTAATCAACAAAATACTGTTGGTTTTTTTAGTTGGAATATATGGAGGCAACCAATTGGCTTTTTGATTTTTTGGATATGTGCACTTGCAGAATGTGAAAGACTGCCATTTGATCTTCCAGAAGCAGAAGAAGAATTAGTAGCAGGATATCAGACTGAATATGCTGGCATGAAATTTGCTCTTTTTTATCTAGGAAGTTATATAAATCTGGTTTTATCTTCTTTATTAGTATCAATTTTATATCTAGGTGGATGGGGCTTTCCTATTCCAATTGAATGGTTAACTAACATTCTGGGTGAAACAGCAAATGCACCGGTTGTGCAAATCATTACAGCTTCTATAGGAATAGTAATGACCGTCTTCAAAACTTTTCTTTTAGTTTTCTTAGCAATTTTACTTAGATGGACTACACCAAGAGTACGTATAGATCAATTACTTGATCTAGGTTGGAAATTCTTGCTTCCTATTGCTCTTGTAAATTTACTCTTCACTGCAGCTCTTAAGTTGGCATTTCCTATTGCATTTGGAGGATAAAAAAGAAACCTTCGAATTAGCAATTGAAAACAAAATACAATTTTAAAAGTAAAGGCACTTATTTCTTTAGAAATCCCTGTAATATCAAAGTATTGGGTTATCTAAATAAGTAATTGCATTCACATGACTAGCTTTTTTCAAAAAGTAGCAGATTATAGTCAAAATGCAGTCAGCGCTGGTAAATACCTCTTGCAAGGTCTAGCAGTAACTTTTGACCATATGCGCAGGCGTCCCATTACTGTTCAGTATCCATATGAAAAATTAATTCCTTCAGAAAGATATAGAGGAAGAATTCATTATGAGTTTGATAAATGCATTGCATGTGAAGTATGTGTAAGAGTCTGTCCAATCAATCTTCCAGTTGTTGACTGGGTAATGAATAAAGAGACTAAAAAGAAAGAACTTCGTAATTATTCAATTGACTTTGGAGTATGTATATTTTGCGGAAACTGTGTTGAATACTGCCCTACTAATTGTTTATCAATGACAGAGGAGTATGAATTAGCAGCTTTTGATCGCCATAGTCTTAATTTTGATAATGTAGCTCTAGGCAGACTCCCGACGAACGTTACTACTGATCCATCTGTAATCCCTTTAAAAGAACTTGCTTATCTACCTAAAGGAATAATGGATCCTCATGAATTAACTCCCAACGCAGCTCGAGCAGGTAAATTACCAGAAGAAGTATTGAACTTAATTAACAAGGAAGACGTTAGTGATAACAAAAACGTGGAAATGAATCAATCCAAAATAGAGGAAGAGTAATAATGAATATAGTTAGTAGTACGCAACAAATTTGCTTTTTAATTCTTACAATTATAATTATTGGTGGAAGTCTGGGAGTTGTATTAATAAATAATATTGTTTACTCAGCCTTCCTTTTGGGTGGTGTGTTTATGTCAGTAGCAGGGTTATATCTTTTATTAAATGCAAGTTTTGTTGCTGCAGCTCAGGTATTAGTTTATGTAGGTGCAGTAAATGTTCTCATTCTTTTTGCAATCATGTTAGTCAATAAGCGCGAAGAACTTAAACCAATCAAAGGGTTAAAAATAAGAAAGTTTTTTTCAGGTATTGTTTGTGGTGGACTTCTTTTATTATTATTTCGTGTAGACATCACAACTAAATGGTCTTTACCTGGCCCTAAAGCAATCGGTGAAGAAGCAACTGAAAGGATAGGTGAACATTTATTTACTGATTATCTCCTACCATTTGAACTCGCATCAGTACTTTTGTTAATGGCTATGATAGGTGCAATTGTACTGGCTCGTAGAGATATCTTTATCGACAAAGCTCAAATAAACATTCAACAACAAAATTTAATTGATAATTCTAATAATATAGCTCTTATTGATCAATCAGAAGATTGATCAATAAGAGCTATGTTTAAACTTAATCAAATCAACTGATGATTAACTCTGAAGCACCGATACCTCTCGAAGCTTATTTATTAGTTGCTTCAATATTATTCTGTATAGGTGTTTGGGGGCTCATTAATAGTAGAAATGCAGTTCGAGTATTAATGAGCATAGAATTAATGTTAAATGCAGTAAATATAAATATGATGGCATTCTCTTCTTATATAGATGGTGATCTAATTAGAGGTCAGGTCTTTACTGTTTTTGTAATCACTGTAGCCGCAGCTGAAGCAGCTGTAGGTCTTGCAATTTTACTTTCTTTATATAGAAATAGAACTACAGTGGATATGGAAAGTTTTAACTTACTAAAATGGTAATAAATTAAAAATATGAAATTAGATTTAATATGGTTAATATATAAATCAAAAAATAAACATGCAGCAACAGAAGCAGATTATTGTTCAAAAATACTTAAATCGCAAGGAATAAAAGTAATTATTTTAGAAAGTTGCTCAGAAAACAAATCTTTCCCAATTCTAAACTCTTCCAATAAAGAATTAATACCCGATTTAGCCTTAGTATTAGGAGGAGATGGAACAATACTTGGCGCTGCAAGACATCTTTCAATGCATAATGTCCCTATTTTAAGTTTTAATGTTGGTGGAAATCTTGGTTTTTTAACTCATGATTGGAAGCTATTAAGAGATAAGTCTTTATGGGAAAAAATTCAATTAAATCAATTTAAAATTGAACATAGAATGATGCTCGAAGCATATTTAGAATTTAATTATAAAGAGAATAATCAAACCCAATCCAGAAATCTCTTTTGGGCATTAAATGATATTTATTTCCGTTCTTATCGTGATGAAATCTCTCCAACTTGTTCTCTGGAAATTGAAGTTGATGGTGAAGCAGTAGATATTTATAGAGGAGACGGTTTGATATTAGCTACTCCAACTGGCTCAACAGCTTATGCAATAGCGACAGGCGGACCTATCCTTCATCCTGAAATAGATGCCATCATAATTAGTCCAATTTGCCCAATGAGTCTCTCAAGCAGGCCAATAGTTATCCCATCCCAATCACAATTAGTTATCAAACCATTAGAAGGTAAAAGTCAAAAAGTAAAAATTTGGCAAGACGGAGTTGGTAATGCTGTCCTTACTTCAAAAGACAGATGTTTTATTCAAAAAGCACGTACTGATGCTCAAATGCTTGTTTTAAAAGAAAAACCTTCTTATTACATGACACTAACGCAAAAACTACATTGGGCTGGCAGCCTAGCTAATAGTTCCAAAGTTGATTAATTACAATGGGCAAAGAAATTGAACGACGTTTCATTGTTAAAGGTCAAAACTGGAAAAAATCTATAAATAGCTTTGAAGAGATAAAACAAGGTTATTTATCAACCAATTTTGATGAATGGATTACGAGAATCCGTATCACTAATAACAAAAAAGCTCTACTAACACTAAAAGCATTAATAGGGAAACTAACGAATTATGAATTTGAATATCAAATTCCTATAGAAGAAGCTGAATCAATATGGAAACTTGTCTCAAAAAAAATCATTAAAAGAAGGTATATCATCAACTACCTTTCAAAAGAATGGGTGGTGGACTGTTTTCAAGGCAATAATCACCCTCTAATCATTGCAGAAATTGAATTAGCTACTGAACAAGATCTGATAAAAAAGCCAAATTGGTGCATAAAGGAAATTACAGGTATCAAAAGCCTGAGCAATGCCAGTCTTGCTCAATCTCCAATATCTGATTGGTCTCAAGAAGAAAAACAAAATCTACACATTATGTAGAGAATATAAAGAAGATCCTTTAGATTCTCTTTATATTCCCGATCTCGCTTATTCCCCTTTATTAATGCGCTGATCATTGTCAAAGGAGCTCTCGCCTTGTATGGCTTATATGACATAGACGGAATACTCCGTTTTACATGCTCTGATCGTGAGGCTTGTATAGATTATGCAGAGCTACTGGAAATCGCTGCAGATGAATATTCATTGCTTGACTTGCCAGGGTTTAATCCTTTAGAGATCAACTATCGTTCAAAGAAGGGTCTTCGTCGTCAGGCAAAGAACAGCAATTAAAGCCATCTCGACAGATTTTGCCGTGGTCCATAGCCCAATTCAAAAGCGCGACTCTGTTTTTAGAACCTGTTTTCGTAAACATATTGCTCACATGATTATCTACAGTTCGTTTACTGATAGTTAATCTTTGAGCTATTTCTTGGTTTGTTAAACCATCCGCCACAAGTTCAATAATCTCCATCTCCCTTGCCGAAAGGGACATTTGAACCGATTTGGAGAATTCTCCTGAAAACATGCCCTCCATATCCACTTATCTAATTCATATTACGCAAGCTAGGGTCATTGATAAGTAATAGTAATTTTCTAATAAAAAAGAAATTGGAATCCAACTTACAAAAATCACTAAAATCGCCTGGTATTACGATTACTGCTGAAGTCATGCCCCCCAGGGGAGGGAATGCTTCTCAAACAATTGATACGGCAAAACTTCTTGCAGGGAAAGTAGATGCAATAAATGTTACTGATGGAAGTCGAGCAATTATGAGAATGAGCAGTCTAGCTGTATGCAAATTACTTTTAGAATCAAAGCTTGAACCTGTTTTACAAATAGCATGTCGCGATAAAAATCGAATTGCATTACAAGCTGAAATCCTTGGCGCCAATGCACTTGGAATTAAGAATGTATTATGTCTAACCGGTGATCCTGTTCGAGTAGGCGACCAACCAAA
Source organism: Prochlorococcus marinus str. MIT 0918 (assembly GCF_027359415.1). Lineage (NCBI taxonomy): Bacteria > Bacillati > Cyanobacteriota > Cyanophyceae > Synechococcales > Prochlorococcaceae > Prochlorococcus > Prochlorococcus marinus. The sequence goes on along the minus strand of NZ_CP114780.1, from coordinate 1,430,702 downwards.
TGCAAGACCAGTTCATGACTACGAATCAGTTCAACTGCTAAAACAAATTTCTGCATTCAATCTTGGTCAAGATCCAACATCAGGTTTGTTAAAAGATGGGGCAACAAATTTATATCCAGGAACAGCTGCAGATCCAAATTGCAAAAATTTTGGAAGTCTTAGAAAAAGATTGGAAAGAAAGAAAAATGCAGGGGCTCGCTTTATCCAATCACAGATGGTTATGAGTCCAAACGTATTAGAGAATTTTTGCCGAGAAGTGGCTGAGCCTCTTGAATTGCCTGTTCTTGCAGGAGTTTTCTTATTAAAATCTGCGAAAAACGCTCAATTTATAAATAAAGTAGTTCCAGGTGCATGCATACCAAACGAAATAATTCACAGACTGGAAAATTCAACAAACCCTGCTTTAGAAGGAATATTAATTGCAGCTGAACAAGTAAAAAGCTTTGTGGGAATAGCAAAAGGTGTTCATATAATGGCTATCAAAGCTGAAAGAAGCATTTTATCAATAATTGAAGAGGCAAATATTTAACTTCCTGTACTAATTAGATCTGTACCCAACAGCTCTGCCATCGCTTTTTGTTGAGGAGATGGTTCACCTAAATCTTGTCTACGTGCATCAGTGATCAACCAATCAAGAGCTGCTTCTTGTAAATCAAAGTGATCACCATTTTTATCCACACAATATCGTCCGAAAACTAATTTCTCAACAAGTTGAACCCCTGGTCCTATCCTTGAATAATCGAAAATAATTGAATTATCAATTGTTGATCCTTCGCAAATACAACAACTTGGTCCAATCATGGAAGGTCCAATAATAGTTGTTCCATCTTCAATCCTAGTCATTCCTCCTACATATACAGGTCCTTTCACATTAATTTTATCCCAGTTAGCTGCAACATTTAAACCAGCAAAAATACCTGGCCGAATCTCTTTGCCTGGCACTTCAACTTGCCGTACTTCACCCAAGAGGACACTACGAATTGCCTTCCAATAGTCAGGAACTTTTCCTATATCAACCCACTCAAAATCCATAGATAATGCATAAAATGGAGCTCCAATCTCAACTAACTTAGGGAAAAGATCTGCTCCAATATCATATGGTTGATTTGAAGGTATATAATCAAAGATCTCAGGCTCAAATAAATATATACCTGTATTAATATTATTACTTAAAGCTAAATCAATAGTAGGTTTTTCTTGGAATGCTTTAACTCTATTTTGATCATCACTAACTACAACACCGTAACTACTTACTTGATCTTTAGGGACATTTTTTGTAATCAAAGTGGCTAATGCTCCATTCTCTTTATGAGATTTAACAGCTTTAGAAAGATCTAAATCTATTAATGCATCGCCACATAAAACCACAAAAGTATCATCAAAAAACTTTTGAAAATCTTGGATCTTTTTCAATCCTCCTGCTGATCCCAGAGCATCTCCTATCAATTCACCATCTTGTATTCTCCCTTCAAAACTATATGCAATCTCTACTCCAAATCTTTGTCCATCCCGAAAATAATTCTCAATTTCTTCAGCAAGATGAGAAACATTAACCATTACCTCTGTAAAACCATGTTCTTTAAGAAGTTCTAATAAGAACTCCATAACTGGTTTTTGAAGAATTGGAATCATGGGCTTGGGAATCACATGAGTGATTGGCTGGACACGCGTGCCCTTCCCTGCCGCAAGTATCATCGCCTTCATAGGCGTTCAAGGCCTCCCTATAAATTAGGCCAAATTAGAATGATATATATACCACCTCTTAGGCTGCAGCCGGAGAAGTAGCTGTCACGTCAATATTATTTAAAGGTAATTGAGCAATCATTCCAGGCTCAAGAATTCTTCGCAATCTCAAAGGAGCATATAAAGAACCTTCCTGTTTCAGCTCAATTTTGCCTTGTGAAGATAAAAAAAGCAAAGCCCAAAAAACTCCAACTCGATCACTATCTAAATCTGAAGATGCCTTATCAGCCCAACTCTTTACACATAAATCAAAATCTATCCAATGAAGAGCTTGCTCCCAATTCCCAAGAAATATTCCCAAAGCAGCTGTTGTCTCAGGTAATTTTTCTCTATGAGCAAGAGCAGTCACTTGTTCAATAATTTGCTTATCGCTAAATCGCTTGCTTCTTCTTTTTCTTCTACTTTGAAGCTCATCCGCCTCAATGGTCTCCGCAATAGACTCAAGCTGCTCTATAAGCTCTCCAAGAGAGACCGCTCTCTTGAGTGGGGGTGGAGCTACTGGGCGCCTATATAGATGCCTCTCAGGGTTGCGAGGTAAATCCAGCCTAGGATCAAGCAAACCTTGTTCCGCAAAAGATAAGTCGAAGTTTTCTTCCAAATCTTCAACAGGAAAAGTATCTGACTCCAAAACCTGCGACTTTAAACTTACCAAAACAGAAGCTGCCAAAAAAGCCTCACTACTTTCAGCTAAATCTCTTTCAAAAGATCCGCCAGATACTGATAATGCTTTTCGAGGCAATTCTATTCTTAATCGCAATTGATCCAAAAAACCATCTATCACAGGAATAACATCAATATCCCAAGGATCAATATCACCATTTTCAGCAGCATCTTGCAAAAGGCGTATAGCAAGTCTTGCTCCAGAACTCGAACTAGTTTGTAAACCTTCAGCAGGCAAGATTTAAATCCCTCTGCAGAAAAGTTAACGAGACTATTGGCTTAATGCCATAGAAGAATACAAAGTAAATACTTAATTTTCTAAAAACTACTTCCCAATAGAAAAACTCTTAAAAGAAGAGTCCTTATAATTAGTTGATAAATATTTTTTAAATGAAAAGTCTTAAATTATAAATTACGATTAGAAGTATAGATATTCAACTTAGGAGTTGATTGAGAAGGTAATAGAAGTTTTTTATTACCAAGAATTTTATTAGAGTCAGATGTCATTCTTTCAATAGCAAGAATATCTCTTCCAACTAATCCATCTATAGACATAGAATAAGTCTCTGTCATTATTCTCGGATATAAGCCAATCCCAATAATAGGAACAAGCAGACTAGCAATAATATAAATTTCTCTAGGTTCTGCATCTACAAGTTCCCTTTTAGTTATAAGCTCTACATTTTCCTTACCAAAAAAGATTTCTCTAAGCATAGAAAGTAAATATATTGGTGTAAGAATTACACCTACTGCTGCAAGAGAAGCTATTACAATTCTAAATGGCAAAGTATAAACATCATCTGTTACAAATCCAGCAAAGACCATTAGTTCTGAAACAAAGCCACTCATCCCTGGCAAAGCCAGCGAAGCTAACGAGCAAACAGTCCAAAGTGCAAACATAATTCTCATTTTCTGACCTACACCTCCCATCTCATTCAGTTGAAGTGTATGAGTGCGGTCATAAGTTGCACCTACTAAAAAGAAAAGGCTAGCCCCTATCAATCCATGACTAATCATTTGAAGCATCGCGCCACTAGTTCCTAAAGAACTAAAACTGCCTATGCCTATTAATACAAAACCCATATGGCTTATTGAGCTATACGCTATCTTCCTCTTCAAATTACGTTGAGCAAATGAAGTCAATGCAGCATAAATAATATTTACTACTCCAAGAACTATTAATAATGGTGCAAATTGCGCGTGGGCATCTGGCAACAATTGAGCATTAAATCTTAAAAGTGCATAGCCACCCATTTTTAATAAAATTCCTGCCAGAAGCATATGGACTGGAGCAGTTGCCTCACCATGGGCATCTGGCAACCAAGTATGCAAAGGTACTATTGGAAGTTTGACTCCAAAAGCTATAAGTAAGCCGGCATAACATAATAATTGGAATCCTGTTCCAAAATTTTGATTAGCTAAATGAGTAAATTCAAAATTAGGCGAACCCCCTCCAAAAAATCCCATTGCTAATCCTGCAATAAGAATAAATAAAGAACTTCCTGCCGTATAAATGATGAATTTAGTAGCCGCATATTGTCTTTTTTTACCTCCCCAAATGGCCAACAATAAATAAACTGGTAATAGCTCTAATTCCCACGCTAAAAAGAAAAGAAGCATATCTTGAACTGCAAAAACTGCAATCTGGCCTCCATCCATAGCCAAAATCAAAAAGAAAAATAATTTTGGCTTAAAACTTACTGGCCAAGCTGCAAGGACAGCCAAAGCAGTTATAAAACTAGTGAGAAGAATAAGAGGCATTGATAGGCCATCAGCACCGACAGCCCAAGCAAGTCCTAATTCTGGCAACCAAGACACCCTTTCTGAAAGCTGCAATCCTTCAATGGATGGGTCATACCCTTTTAAATAAGCCCCAATCGAAATTAAAAAAGTAATTAAAGCAATCGCTAGGGCATACCATCTAACTTGTTTCCCCTCCCCTTCATCTGGAATAAAAGGGACTAACAAGGAACCTGCTATAGGAAAAAGAATACAAAGGCTTAGCCAAGGAAAATCTGCCACAATTGGTTCTGGCATTTGTCCAGAGATAGTTGCCCAAATTGAAACTGGCACGCAATCAAACACTTAATAAGTTTTACTCCTCTTTTTGGAGTGTAGAAATACTTACAGCTCTGGCATCCAATCGATAGGGGATGACACACACAAATAAAATTATATAAATAAACTTAATTCCCTAAAACTCCAAAAAGAGCTACTAAAGCAATTACTCCGCCGAAAACTATCAGTGCATAAAATTGAGCTCTACCCGTCTCAAAATATTTCAATCCCTCTCCACTACCTAATGTCAATAAACCAGTTAAATTAACAACACCATCGACAACCTTTGCATCCACTTCTAATACCTCACGAGCAAGCTTTCTACTGCCTCGGACAAATATTTTTTCATTTATATCATCTAGATACCATTTATTTGAGAGGAAGCTATTCACTAATGAAAATCTCTTTGCAAAAATAATGGAAAGGTCTATACGTTTTAAATAATAAGAAAAATATGCTAATAAAATACCGGAAATTGAAATAGTGACTGAAGCCAAAGCCAATGGCAAGAAATCTCCCCAGCTAAAATTTGTTGCCATTTCTATAGCCTCTTCTGAATCTAATAATTTGGCAAAAGCGCTACTCCATGGAATACCTAAAAAGCCAATTAAAACTGATGGAATAGCTAAAACTATTAAGGGTATTGTCATTGGCCAAGTTGATTCATGAATAACTCCTGAAAGATGACTATGAGCATCATCATCATCTTTTTCTTTACTAGCGAACTCTAATAACTGATTTTGCAAATCCTCATTGTTCCCCCTAAAAGTTCCTTCAAATGTAAGGAAATACAATCTAAACATATAAAAAGCAGTCATTCCCGCAGTCAAAAATCCAGCAAGCCAAAGAATTGGGAAAGAATGAAAAGCTTGGCCCAGTATTTCATCTTTACTCCAAAAGCCTGCCAAAGGAGGTATACCGCTAATAGCAATACAACCAATTAAAAATGTAATTGCAGTAATTGGCATTTTTTGACGCAAGCCACCCATGAGTCTCATATCTTGAGCAAGAACTGGTTCATGACCAACAACTTCTTCCATGGCATGAATGACAGAACCCGAACCTAAAAAAAGCATTGCCTTGAAAAAGGCATGAGTGACTAAATGGAACATCCCAGCAATAGGAGCTCCACAGCCCATAGCAAGCATCATGTAACCCAATTGAGAAACAGTGCTATAAGCCAAACCTTTTTTAAGATCCATCTGAGTCAAGGCGATAGATGCCCCTAAAAAACATGTTATGGTTCCAATAACAGCAATTAAAAGATTTATAAGAGGGAATTGGCTATATAAAGGTTCTAGTCTTGCCACTAGAAATACGCCAGCGGCTACCATTGTTGCCGCATGAATTAAAGCAGATATAGGTGTTGGTCCCTCCATCGCATCTGGCAACCACACATGCAATGGGAATTGGGCAGATTTCGCCATAGGACCTAAAAAAACCAAAAAACAAATTAGTAAAGCAGCCCACAGAGGAACAGAACCACCTTCAATAGCTTCAGAAAGGCCAACTGCAATCCCATTAAAATCAAAGCTTCCAGTAGCCCAGAAGAGACCCAGTATTCCCAATAAAAGTCCAAAGTCACCAACTCTATTTACAACAAAAGCTTTTTGAGCTGCATGAGCTGCTCCTTCTCTGTCATACCAAAACCCAACTAACAAATAAGAACACATTCCTACTAATTCCCAAAAAACATATATCTCCAACAAATTTGGGCTAATAATAAGACCAAGCATAGAACTGCTAAACAACGCTAAATAAGTAAAAAACCTGACATAGCCTTTGTCATGAGCCATGTATCCGTGGGAATAAACCATCACCAAAAGAGCAATAGTGGTAACCAAAGCAAGCATTACTGCGCCTAAAGGATCCACCACATAACCCATTGGCAAAGTAAAGTCACCAGCGCTAGCCCAAACAAAGAGATGCTCAACAGGTTGGGCTCCTGAAATTTGTTCAAAAAGAACTGCGTAACTCACAATCGCAGAAGCACCTACACAAGAAAGCAAACCTATTGCGACTGGTTTTTTTAAGCGATTAATAGAACTGTTAAAGCTAATTAACCCCAATCCGGTCAAAAGAGCACCAAAAAGAGGGAGTAATGGAATTAACCAAGCAATTTCAGCTGCTGATGGCATGCTCTTTTTTCATATCCTTGTGAGTGTAGGCATTTCAAGCGAGCACTTCTTGTAACTTCGAAGATAAAAACAATTCTGTGCCAACAGGAATAAAACGATGAGACCACCAAAAGACTGTTACTGCAACTAATATGCCGAATTGAGAAGGCCTCAAAAATTCTTTCCATTGCAACTTTTGTCGGCCATCAATAACAGCAAGAAAAGGGATAATTGATGTATTTCTTTTGATTTCCTCAAATTCTTCCCCAAATCTAGCTCTTAATCTTTTATCACCATGCCAAATCGCAAAAATATGATGAGCAATTAAACCCACCGACGTTACAACCATAAAACTACTGCCTAGCCACAAACCATGAGCAATACACCATATGACTTGTCCTATTGCTTGAGGATGTCTGCTAATTCTAATAATTCCTTGGGCATAAAGCCTAACTTGAGGTTTGGCTATAGCAGGAATTTCTAAAAGATTATATGTTGCAGGATATAAAAATAAAAAGCTAATCGCTGTAGCAATCCAAACGAACGGAATCATTCCAGGAACCCCTTGAAAATTCCATAGTCGAAGCCCATCGTAACGATGAGCTAAAAAATATAAAATCAATAAAACTGCTAGCGGAATACTTACACTAGCAAAAAGCAATCTCCAAATTCTTGGTCCAACTATAGCTTCTGCCCTAATTCTTAAAGCAGCACCACCACTATGAATTACTGCAAAAATAAGCAATAATAAAAGCATTACAAAGCTACTTTGATGCGTATCTTCTGGAAACATTTGTGGCAGAAGTTTTCTCGAACAATTTTTAGTTTCAGAGGGACTTAGAGTTCCCTCTTATAAGTTTGTATGTTTGCTGCCCTTTTGGCAGCCGCTATGGCCGAACTGCCTTTCACTCTAGATCAACTCCGCATCCTCAAGGCAATTGTCAATGAGGGCAGCTTCAAAAAAGCTGCAGAAAGTCTTTATGTCACTCAACCTGCTGTAAGTCTCCAAATTCAAAATTTGGAAAAACAATTAGAAATTACAATCTTCGATAGAGGTGGCCGAAAAGCACAACTCACAGAAGCAGGCAAACTTTTACTCAAATACTGTGAAAGAATTCTGAGTCAATGCGATGAAGCTTGTGGTGCAATAGAAGATCTACACAACTTAAAAGGAGGCTCTCTCATTATTGGAGCCAGTCAAACAACAGGAACATATTTAATGCCTAGAATGATTGGCCTTTTTCGACAAAAGTTTCCTGATGTATCAGTACAGTTACAAGTACACAGCACCCGAAGGACTGGATGGAGTGTGGCTAATGGACAAATTGATCTTGCGATCATAGGCGGAGAACTACCCAATGAATTAAATGAATCTTTGCAAATCATTCCATATTCCACTGACGAAGTAGCGTTGGTTCTTTCCCAAAAACATCCTTTATCTAGATTAAAAGAGCTGACTAAAGATGATTTATATCGTTTAGGGTTCGTAACCCTTGATGCCCAATCAACAACTAGAAAAGTAGTTGATCAATTACTTAAAGATTCTGGCCTAGATATTCAACGTCTTCGTATAGAAATGGAATTAAATTCTCTAGAAGCTATAAAGAATGCAGTGCAATCAGGTTTAGGAGCAGCATTTTTACCAGTAGTTTCTATAGAAAGAGAACTTTTAGCGGGCTCAGTGCATAAGCCAATTATCGCAGATCTTGAAGTTAAAAGAGAACTAAAACTCATTAGCAATCCAGGAAGGTATACATCTAGAGCAGCAAAAGCATTCACTAAAGAAATTTTACCAATCTTTGCTAGCCCAGATAGTCCTATAAGAAATCAATAAATTAAATATAAAAATTATTCTAAAATTGAATGGCTTCTTGATTAACTCGAATCCCTTCATCTTCAACCCCTTTAATAATAAATTTATTATCATTAACATCTGCCTGGTAAACGCATCTCACAATTGGATTATCCCTAATAGATCCTATATAAGCAAAAGTATTCATGCGTTGCTTACACTCTCTAACATCCTCATTCGTAATTGCTCCTTGCTTCTGAAGAAGAGACCAATTCTCTCTTCGAATTACACACCCTGGTTGCAAAGCTGGTTGAGTAACAAAACTTGTAGATGGGTTTAAAGTCGTATACATTTCAATATCAATCACAAAGGCACTCGCTCCCCATTGCCTACAAAACTCAGGGTCAGGTACAGCCATATCTAACTGTTGTTGACTAGCAATATTTCCATCTCCACCTTGCGTAGTACTTGTAATAGCACTGCCAATACCAACCCCTAAAACCAAAACTCCTGCAAGAACAGCAATTGTCCCGCTATTCATATTCACACCTACGCCATCGCTCTTTGGCCCAGCTCTATATGAATTTTCTATAGGATTCCTACTAGCACCTAAAGAAGAAGGATATCTTCTAGAGCCTGAAGATCCAGACCTGGAGCGCCTATAGGGTGGTCGAGTCACAATAAATCTGGGGTTCTAGGAAGACCCATGGAATAATTTAAAACTCGACAATCGGGATTGTAAGTTAACAACCCAGCTTGAAGCATCTTTCTAATAAGAGCCTCAAGCTCTGAACCAATCTTTCTAAGAGTGTAATCACTCAAATCATTACCTGATTCAGCATCAACTAATTCTAGAAATCTTGTCTGAATTTTCTCTATTGACTGCTTTTCCCAAATAAATTCATTATCAGGGTCTAGATCAAGAGTTAGATGATCATTATCCTCGATCAAATTATTGCCATTAGATATAGCTGTAAAAATTCTGACATGCCTAGTAGTGCATTTTAGAAGGGGTTCTGTCATAAAAAACACCAAGAAAAATGGAATTGAAAATAAATAATTAAATATAAAGAAATTTTAGACCCCTTTTCTAATTAGAGTTGCACTTAATCTAAAAAAAAAAGAATGCGCGTTGCGATTGCTGGAGCAGGTCTAGCAGGTCTCTCATGTGCAAAATACTTGGCAGACCAAGGACATACCCCAATTTTATTCGAATCTCGTGATGTCCTAGGCGGAAAAGTAGCAGCCTGGAAAGATGAAGACGGTGACTGGTACGAAACAGGACTGCACATCTTTTTTGGCGCATACCCCAATATGCTTCAACTTTTTAAAGAACTAGGAATTGAAGACAGGCTGCAATGGAAAAGTCATTCGATGATTTTTAATCAACCTGAAGAACCTGGTACATATAGTCGCTTTGATTTTCCTGATTTACCAGCACCACTTAACGGAGTCGCTGCAATATTAAAAAACAATGACATGCTGACATGGGAAGAAAAAATTGCATTTGGAATAGGTCTAATACCTGCAATGTTGCGTGGGCAACAATACGTAGAAGAGTGTGACAACCTTTCTTGGAGCGAATGGCTTAGGGCTCAAAAAATCCCCGAAAGAGTTAATGATGAGGTTTTTATAGCCATGAGCAAAGCCCTGAATTTTATTAATCCAGATGAAATTTCTTCGACAGTTTTACTAACAGCTTTAAATAGATTTTTACAAGAAAAAAATGGCTCGAAAATGGCTTTCCTTGATGGAGCTCCACCAGAAAGATTATGTCAACCAATAGTTGATCATATTGAATCTCTTGGTGGAGAAGTTCACTTAAACAGTCCGCTAAAAAAAATAAATTTAAATACAGACTCAACTGTTAGAAGCTATGTTATTGGTAAAGGTGACCATGAAGAAGGTTCTATTGAAATCCAAGCAGATGCATATGTAAGTGCATTACCAGTAGATTTATTAAAATTAATTATTCCAAATAATTGGAAAACAATTAAACTCTTTGAGAATCTAAAAGGATTAAAGGGAGTTCCTGTAATTAATATTCATCTTTGGTTCGATAAAAAGCTTACAAACATTGACCATTTACTTTTTAGCCGATCACCTTTATTAAGTGTATATGCAGACATGAGTATAACTTGTAAAGAGTATGAAGACCCTGATAGATCTATGCTTGAGCTTGTATTTGCACCTGCTAAAGATTGGATAAATAGAAGCAATGAAGATATATTAGAGGCTACTATGGAAGAACTTAAGAAGCTTTTCCCTATTCACTTTACTGGGGAAAATAAAACTAAATTAAGGAAGTATAAAATCGTAAAAACTCCTCTATCTGTATACAAATCAATCCCTGGATGTCAAAAAATAAGGCCAAGTCAAGAAACTCCTATTCATAATTTCTTTCTTGCTGGTGATTTCACAATGCAAAGATATCTAGCATCAATGGAAGGTGCTGTCTTAAGCGGAAAACTTTGTGCTGATAAAGTTAATAAATCAAAGGAAAAGCTATCATCTTTAACTCAAAATACTTCTCTTGATCAGTGATCAAAAAATTACATTCTTATAATCTGTTTTAATGAATACCAAAAACTTAGGAAATCTAAATAATGCCTATGAAATATGTAGGAAAGAAACCGCAAAGTGGGCTAAAACCTTTTATTTGGGGACATTACTTCTACCACCTATAAAACGAAAGGCAATTTGGGCAATCTATGTTTGGTGCAGAAGAACAGATGAATTAATGGATAGTGCAGAAGCTCAACAAAAATCTAATGAAGAATTAGCAGAGAGACTTGATCAATGGGAATTAAAAACTCGGGAAATATTCAAAGGAAATCTAAAAGATGATCTAGATCATGTTATGGCTGATACATTCCAAAACTTTCCTCAATCTATAGAACCTTATCTAGACATGATTGAAGGCCAAAGAATGGATTTGAATAAAACAAGATACGCAACTTTTCAAGAACTGGAACTTTACTGCTACAGAGTTGCTGGGACTGTAGGGTTAATGACTCAAAAGGTTATGGGAATTGACCCTGCATATACAAATGCACCTTGGAGTAAAAGCCCTGATCCTTCAAAAGCAGCAGTTGCTCTAGGAATCGCAAACCAACTCACAAACATACTCAGAGATGTTGGAGAAGACCGCGCACGAGGGAGAATATATCTTCCACAAGAAGATTTAAAGAAATTTGGATATTCTGAAGACGATTTAATGCAAGGGAAAATCAATACTCAATGGAAACAGCTCATGGCATTTCAATTGCAGAGAGCTAGAGAATGGTTTGAAATTTCTGAAGAAGGTGTTAGATGGCTGTCTGCTGATGCTCGATGGCCAGTATGGACATCTTTAAGACTCTATAGAGGCATTCTTAATTCAATAGAAAGGCTTGACTACGATGTTTTTAATAACCGAGCCTATGTAAATCAATTCATGAAAATAATTGAACTTCCTATTAGTTATTTAATTGCACAAGCTAAATAAATATATTGAATTGCTCCTAAACAGGTGTTTTTTGATTAGCCAATAATTCCTTTAATTTAGAAAGTTCACCAGCCCATCTTGGATCAGGAGCTTCTTTACTAGGAGCATCACTATGAACAACTTTCTTAACATCTTTACGATTAGCAGCCTTCCCTTTGTTACCTCCAGAGTTGCCATTGCGTCTCCCTGAACCTGAATTAGATTCTTTGCGTTCTGATCGTTCAACTCTCAAACTATTTCCATTAAATTCATGTCCATTTAACTTTTCAATTACTTCATTCGCTAACTTTTCATCACTAATATTGGCAAAGCCGAATCCTCGGCATGCCTTAGTATCCCTGTCCAAAACCGCTTTAAAGCGAATCCCCTTACCAATAGTTGAAAAGAGTTGGTCTAACTCCTTGATTTTTAAATTCTGCGGCAAATTACCGATGTAAAGACGAACACTCATAGAACAGAAGGGCTAAGGGAAAGGACCTTATCAGGGAGAAAACTGACTTCCTTTGTGTGTAGTTAATCACAAAAAGGTTTGTTATGTTCCCACCAGTAAAGAGCCAATTTATAAGCTTCTTCGGAATTATGCAATCTTCCAAAGGCTCTTTCCTTACAAAGATAATGAATTAGATCTCCTATCCAAGGTCCTTCAGGAGCCTTAAGAAATGTTTTTAAAGAGTTTCCATCTAATAAAGAATATGGATGAAAAAGAGGATCTTTAAAATCTCGCCAACGTTTTAACCATATCTTTTGATCATCCTGAGAAAGGGTCAAAATCAATGCAGGCAAATGGTTTTCCATCTCAATATGTAACTTAAGACGGTCCAATTCATTTAATCCTCGAAAAGCATAACCATCATTTTTTTCTTGCCAAAATCTCAGCCGATTACAAGCTCGCATTGTTTTACGACTGAACCCCAAATCACTTAATCCTTTTTTACTGAGCAAATTCGTTAAACGTATTAAAGGCAAAGCAATCTCTAATTCTTCATCTGTGAAAGAAGAAACATTTTTTAAAGATAAAGGCCCAAATTGATACTGAATGAAATTTTCTTTCCAGGGTTCGAGCAAATGAATTTCATTCATAATTGGTATCGCATCATCTGCCCAAAAAGCATTGATTAATTTTTCTATCTCTACTTTTATTCTTTCTGAAGGAATCCCAATCAATAATTTTGCATTCTTTCTCAAATAAACTTTTGTTTGAGAATCCAACTCTAAATTCAATTCAGAAATTAATCGAAATCCTCTGAGAATCCTCAACGGATCATTAATGAAATTCTTCTCGTCAATTGCTACAAGTCTTTTATGTTTTAAATCACGAATACCATTTACGGGATCAAAAATTTCAGGTTCAGGAAGAAGTTTTAAAGCTATTGCATTAATTGTATAGTCTCGTCTAATTAAATCTTCGCGTAAATCATTACCAATCTGACTAGCTACATCTATTTTCCAATCATTATAAATATATCTTGCTATATCCCTTTGATCATCAAGAACAACAGTAGTACCTCCATATTTGTTAGATAAAGTCTTGCACAAATGAATTGCACCAATAGGTACTACAAAATCAAAGTCTGAAATAATTGATTCTTTTTTGAATAATGCATCTCTAATTGCACCACCTACTAAACATGTTCCTATAGGAAAATCATTTAATTTTAAAGGCCAATTATCTGAATTTAATCTTTTTAAAATCTCTTTTGCCATATATGAACGATTAGTATTCAGAATAGAGTCAGAGTAAGAGGTGAAAGGAATGTGCATATGTGTTAACTGTCGATGGGTAGATCGATGCAAGGCTTATCACTCCGTAGAAAGACAGCACGGAGTAAAGCATTTAAATCCTCATCCTGATTTTGAGCCTAAAGATCCTATTATCCATATAAGTTTATTAGAGATAGAAAAAGGAAGAGCAGAAATTGAATGGGATGTTCAAGCCTGTAAAAGTTTCTACCTGGATACTGGTAAATGGTTAAGACTTCGTCCTAATGAAAAAATACCAACCTAAATGAATCTCAGGGAGCCAAAAGCAATAGTGAATCCAAATGCAAAGTTCATATTGGCTTTACATAGTTCTACTGAGAATTGTGCCATAGGTTTAATAGAGTTAATAAATTCAAAGGCAATATATAAAAGTACTACTTTTGAAACTGGGCGAAATCTATCCAATCATTTATTTAATTGTATCGAAGAACTCTTACCACGTGATTTATGGAAACAAATTATTCGTCTAGCTGTTGCTATTGGTCCGGGAGGGTTTACTGGAACAAGGTTAACAGTGATTATGGCTAGAACTCTTGCTCAACAATTAGATTGTTCTCTTGACGGTATCAGTAGCTTTGCGCTAATGGCACCTCGACTTTACAAGTCTTTAAACCTAAGAAACAAAGATAAGTCATTTTGGATTACACAGCCCCTAAAGCACAGAGGAATAATAGGTGGCAAATATCAACCATCAAAAAGCGAAGAAAAATCTAAAAATGATCAATTTATTGAACTCATATCTCCTTCTCTTTTATCTAGCAAATTAAATCCAAAACCAGCTATATCTGCTTCAGAAGATATAGCTATAGATATTATTACTCTATTGAACATAAGCTTGAATGCTTATAACAATAAAAGAGTAAGCAAGTGGCAAAATGTTCTTCCTATTTACCCCACTTCTCCCATCGATAATATTCGATGAAAATATTCCGCTATATAACAATCGGAATATCAGCTTGTATAACATGGATAATAATAATCAAGCCCTCAATTACCTTTTTTAAGTCAAGGTTAAATTATCATTCTCCTCAATTAATATTAGTAATTGGAGGTGATATAGATAGGGAAATAGCTGGTCTAAAAGTTGCTAAAGCAATAAACTTACCAGTACTTATTAGCAGCAGTCGTAATCCAGAATACTCCAATTGGCTTAGGGAGAATGAGGATGTTAAAAGTGATCTTTTAAGAATAGATTATAGTTCAAATGATACGCTAAGCAATTTCACATCTATTATTGATAAACTCCATCTAGAGGGAGTAAAGCATCTACTATACATTATAAGTGAAGATAATAGAAATCAATCAAGAGTAGCAAGTCAAATTATTGCAGGGAGTAAAGGAATAATGTTAACAACTTTAGCTATCCCATGCGGTTCATATTGTCAAAAGGAAGATAAAAGAAAAGGGAATATTGATATACTGCGCTCAGTCGCTTGGGTTATAACAGGAAAAGATTTAAAATATCTATTTCCTAAAATAAGTAATGGTAAGTTTATAAATAATTAATTTAAGTTTTTTAATCTATAAGCCCTTGATCAATCATAAAATTAATTGATGATTTTAATTTTTCAGTTACTTCTTCTAAATCAGGTTTTCTTCTACTAATAGGAGGTGGTATTACCTCACCAACTCTTAAATGAATTGGTAAAAATCGTGGAAACAAAAATCCCTTTCTAAGCGCTTTGTGACTATTGATAATTGCAACTGGCAACAAATTCGACTCAGTTCTTGCAGCCAGCAATGCTGCTCCTGCCATAGGGTTATTTACCCTGCCATTCTTCTGACGAGTGCCATCTAAAAACAATCCTGTAGCCCATCCTTGATTCAATTTTGAAGATGCAACTCTAATAGCATGTCTATCACTAGCACCTCTATTTACTGGATACGCCCCACATGCTCTAATAATAGCTGCAAGCAAAGGGATCTTAAATAATTCTGCCTTGGCCATAAATGCAACCGGACGTCCCAAAGCATGTCCTAAAAAAGGAGGATCTAAATGAGACCCATGATTTGCCACTACAACTAACGAGCCATTTTTCGGCACATTATTCGTCCCCGTAATGCGCCCTCGAAACAAAAGCCTAAAAATAGGAAAAACAAAACAATAACTAACAACTAGATAAGCAAAACTAGGCTTTGGAGGGTCTAAATTCAATCTTAATGTCCTAAATCATTTGCAGATGATAGTTGACTAAGAGAAATTCCTGTAATCGATCGCTTAACAAGGCCACTTAAAACTTTTCCTGGTCCTACTTCCACAAATGTTGTGACACCTTCTTTTTGCATAACCTCCATAGTTTCTCGCCATCTAACTCCAGTAATCATCTGTTTCTTGAGCTTTTCTTTTAATATTTTTCCATCTTTTGTAGGTGTTGGATCCACATTGCTTAAAACAGGAAAAACACCGTCATTAAAAACAATCTTATCCAATTCCAAAGCAAAGGATTCTGAAGATTTAATCATAAATGGAGAATGAAAAGCCCCTGAAACTTTTAAAGGAATAACACGCTTGCATTTTAATTGGGTCACAATTAATTCAATTGACTGAGCTTGACCAGATAAAACAACTTGTTCCTTACTGTTGTCATTAGCTATTACAACTCCTTCTGTTAATGCAATGAGATCTTCGAGCTGTCTTCTATCAAAACCGATTAAGGCAGTCATTGCTCCTCCTCCTGCAGCAGCCATCAATTCAGATCTACTTTTAAGCAAACGCAATGCTGTCTCTAAATCAAAAACTTCAGAGGCATAAAGAGCGACTAACTCTCCAAGACTATGTCCAGCAACAAAATTAGGTTCTCGACCTTGTTTTTTTAGATCATCTATCAATAGTGACTCTACTAAAAACAAAGCTGGTTGGGTATTTCTAGTGTCATCTAAATCACCAACCTCATCATGGTTACTTTTTTCTCCTCTACAAATTGCTAACAAATCTCTACCCAAAATTTCAGATGCCAATTCAAATCTTTTTAATGCACCTTCAAGCGAAAGTACTTCGTCAGCCATTCCAACCTTCTGTGAACCTTGTCCAGGAAAAGCCCAGGCAATTGTCATAACTGTTTTTTATAAGATCAAGGGCAGTTTAAGACGGACCATTCCATCTAAACAAAGCAGCTCCCCAACTTAATCCAGCACCAAAACCACTAGTCGCGATTAGATGTCCAGGTTTTACCCTGCCATCTCTAACAGCTTCATCAAGCATAATTGGGATAGTAGCTGCAGAAGTATTTCCATATATTGCAAGATTGCTCAAAACTTTTGTATGAGGAATTGAAAAACGATCTGCTACAGCATTCAAAATCCTTTGATTTGCTTGATGCAAAAGCAACCAATCCAAAGATTCAGGATCTATTTCACATTTGAGTAATAAATCTTGAAGCAGAGATGGCACCTCTCTAACTGCAAATTTATAAACTTCCTGACCATTCATTTCAATATTAGAAAAGCCTCCCTTTTGATTTTGATATGAACTAACTAAAGGATCAAAATCTCTCGTTTGAGGCAAATTCAAACAATCACCCCTGCTTCCATCTGACTTCAATTTGAATCCAATAACAGCATCTTGATTTACTGGAGAGGCTTCAATAGCAATTGCACCTGCGCCGTCGCCAAATAGGACGCAGCTTCTTCGATCATCCCAATCCATCCATGCACTTAATTGATCTGCTCCAATAATGAGTGCTCGTTTAATGGATCCACTTCTAACAAACTGAGTTGCTGTAACAAACGCAAACAAAAAGCCGCTACATGCAGCTGTCAAATCAAAAGCAAATGCATTGCAGGCACCCAATTTGGATTGAACCTGTGGAGCCATTCCAAATAAATCATCTGGAGTGGATGTCGCAACCAAAACCATATCAAGGGTTTCTGGTGCCCATCTCGCCATTTCTAAAGCAGATACTCCGGCTTTAAAGCACAAATCTGATAGTGATTCATTTGGACCAATTATTCTCCTTTCTCGAATACCAGTTCTAGTTTTAATCCACTCATCATTAGTATCAACTCGTGATGCAAGTTGCTCATTAGTGATTTTCTGAGCTGGAGAGGAGCAACCACTGCCTATTACAGACACTCCGAAGTTAGTTGTTGTATTAACAGTCAAAGAAGAAAGTTTTTAACTAAATTCGAACATAAACAGATTAAAACAATTCGATTCAAATCGTTAATGCGCTATTGGTTTTTGAAGTTCTACCAAATCATCCATAACACCATGGTTTGCAGCAGAATGAGCAATTCTTAAAGCACTGACAACTGATAAAGCCTTGCTACTCCCATGACCAATGACACAAATTCCATTAACTCCTAACAAAAGTGCTCCGCCATGTTCAGCATGATCCAAGCGTTTTTTAATTCTTTTGAGATTACTTCTAAGAAAAGCAGAGCCAACTTTGCCACGTCGACCCCTTGGCAATTCTGCTCGTAAGACATCAAGTAAAACACTTCCTACTGATTCAAGAAATTTAAGTAAAACATTGCCAGTAAATCCATCACATACAACAACATCAAATTCACCTGACAACACGTCTCTCCCCTCACAATTCCCCTTAAATTTCAAACGTTCTTCGTGACTTAATAATTCATATGCACGCAGTGAAAGATCATTTCCTTTACATTCTTCCTCTCCAATATTCAACAAACCTATTCTTGGATGATTTACTTGCAAAACATCTCGAGAATAAATATTTCCTAGCAAGGCAAATTGATGCAAGTAAGTAGGTTTGCAATCCATATTTGCTCCTACATCTAAAACTAAAACGGGTTGACTTGGATCCTTAGTTGGAAATAAAGCGCCTATTGCTGGTCTATCTATGCCAGTTAATCTGCCAAGTCTGAAAATGGCAGAAGCCATCATTGCCCCTGAATTGCCTGCAGAGTAAACAGCCATTGCTTCACCATTCTTAACTAAATCCATAGCAAGATTGATACTTGCATCACGTTTACGTCTCACAACTGTGGCTTCTTCGTCCATTCCTACAGAAGGGCCACTTGGAATTAGCTCTATCCTTCCTTCGGCAAGACACTCATTTAATACATCAGTCAGACCAAGTTCTTTAGCTGACTGGAAAATCTTCTCAGATTCACCTACAAATTTTATTCGCAAAGGAAGACGATCTATCGCTTGAAGGCATCCATCTAATATGCTCCCTGGAGCATAATCACCACCCATTCCATCAACAGCTATCCATAGTCTTTCAGAATTTGGTTGAACAGTCTTATCTAAATCATTTATTCCTCCTTGAAGTCTTCTTAAAGGATCAAAAACTAAAGGCTGCAAAGTGCTTCTTGCCATTGATCCAGCACTGGAAACAACTGATCCAGCACTGGAAACAACTGATCCAGCACTGGAAACAACTGATCCAGCAACATTTCCTGCTGCCGAAGCCGAATTAGCCGCCGTATCAACAAGAGTAGTAACAGCGGAATTCCTCCTATACCAAATTACTAACCTTCTTATAGCTTTAGGTCTACTACTTTTAGGGCGAAACTCATTTTCCACTGATTTTAAATATGTTCTGAAGACAAAGGATCTACAATCCGTTGGAACAAATAACCTGTACCTCGAGCAGTAAGGATTAATTCAGGGTTTGCAGGATCATCTTCTAATTTAGAACGTAATCGAGAAATATGAACATCCACCACCCTTGTATCCACATGCCTTTCTGGGGTATATCCCCAAACTTCTTTCAGGATTTCACCTCGGCTAAAAGGCTCCCCAGAGCGGCTCACAAGAAGCTCTAACAAGCTGAATTCCATTCCAGTCAAACGGATACGTTCATCTCCTCGATAAACCTTGCGTCTATTGGTATCAATTCGGAATGAAGCAACCTGAATGACACCTGAATTAGGTAAACCTGCAATTTGCTCTTTTTCTACACGTCTTAAAACACAACGAATGCGTGCTTCCAATTCCTTAGGGCTAAATGGCTTTACTACATAATCATCCGCTCCTAATTCAAGTCCTGTAATCCTATCTGCAACATCTCCCAAGGCAGTAAGCATTACAATCGGAACATCAGATTCCTTACGCAATTCTTGAATAACGCCATAGCCATCTAACTTTGGCATCATTACATCTAGCACAACCAAATCAGGTTCACAATTGTGAAATTGCTGGATGGCTTCATTCCCATTACAAGCTGTGATGACTTGATAGCCGATCATTGATAAACGAGTTTCCAGGATTCTCCTGATACTCGCTTCATCATCAGCCACGAGAATAATTTCCTTAGATTGACTGGTGGCTGCCGTCATTTTTTCTTTGGCTTAGCCCGCTGAATAAAGTCGATCTTAGACAAACCTTTTAAAATCATCTAAAAAACTACTTCATTCAACTACAAAAAACTTTCTTTAGACAAGCGCGTGACACGAACTAGCACTATTTATATCTGCCAAAACTGTGGCGCAGAAACGAAACAATTCTTTGGTCGATGCACCAGCTGCGGTGAATGGAATTCAATAGTTGAAGAGGTGATTTCACCACTAGACTTTAAGGCGAGACGAAAGAATGGACATCGTTCAAAAGTACTGGAAGAAAATCGTTCTCAACCAATTTCTACTTTAAAAAATCAACCTATTGAAAGAATAAGTACCGGGTACAAAGAACTCGATCGTGTACTTGGTGGAGGGATCGTTCCAGGTTCTTTAGTACTAATTGGAGGAGATCCAGGCATAGGGAAAAGCACCCTGCTGTTACAAAGTGCAACTGAAATGGCTCTTTACAAATCTATTCTTTACATCACAGCAGAAGAATCAAGTAATCAAGTGCAACTTCGGTGGAATCGACTTGAAAAAAAAGAATCTAAACTTCACCTATTAGCAGAAACCGATCTTGAATTAATACTTGAAGAAATTGAAAGCTTTAAACCTTCTGTAGCAATAATTGACAGTATTCAAGCATTGCATGAAAAAACTCTAGGTGGCACTCCAGGTTCAGTAACTCAAGTTCGTGAATGCTCAGCAGCACTACAGCGTCTAGCGAAATCCCAAAATATTGCCCTGATTCTTGTTGGTCACGTTACAAAAGACGGGATATTAGCCGGACCAAAAGTCCTGGAACATCTTGTTGATGCAGTTTTAACCTTTGAAGGAGATCGATTTGCAAGCCATAGGATTCTTAGAACGATTAAAAATAGATTTGGGGCAACCAATGAACTTGGTGTATTCGAAATGCAAGGAAACGGACTGAATGAAGTATCTAATCCAAGTAAGCTATTTTTAAGTTCAGAAAATGCATCTGGTGTAGCGACAATAGTTGCCTGCGAAGGAACTAGACCCATTGCTATAGATGTGCAAGCTCTAATAAATAAAAGCAGTTACCCTTCTCCTCGTAGGACAGCAACAGGGATTGAAAGCAATAGACTTCATCAAATTTTAGCCGTTATTGAAAAACATATGAATCTTTCATTATTTCGTTTCGATTGCTATTTAGCTGTTGCTGGAGGTCTAGAAGTTGAAGAGCCTGCAGCTGATTTAGGAATTGCAACTGCGATAATTTCTAGTTACAAGAAAAAGATGGTTCCAAAGGGAACAGTCATTATTGGAGAAATAGGCCTTGGAGGGCAAATACGATCAGTTGGGCAAATACAATTAAGACTTCGTGAAGCAGAAAGGCTAGGATTTAAAACTGCAATTATTCCAAAAAATATTAATCAAAAATCTGAGATAGCAATTTACAACAAAATTAATGTTAAAGAAGTCTCAAATATCAATCAAGCCATAGAAATATGTTTATCAGACTAACTTAGAAAGCAAAAATCATAAATACACATCTATTTTACTTCTACCAGTTGTCTTAAGCCAATTTTCTATATCCAGATATCCCCCTGGATAAAGCCTAACTGCTTTCACCCATACTTCTGCTGCTTTATCAAACCAAATATCACTCTCATCCTGCCTCCCTTCTTGCTGGCAAGTCCGTCCTCTTTTTTCATAAATTAATCCCATATTCTTAAGGCAAGAGGGCTGCTTAGGATTTTCTTCTAAGGCTTTCTTATAGGTTTCTATGGCTCGCTCCTCATCTCCATTACTCATATAAATAATTGCCATATTTTTTAGTGTTTCACCTCTATCTATCGCATTTTCTTCGAGCTTTAGACTCTCTTCATAATTTTCTAATGCTTCAGAATAATCTCCATTGTTCTGTGCTGCAAATCCCTCTCTGTAATAGATGTAGGCCTGTTTCTCTTTTGCTGCAATTGGCATCACCTTGACAATGCCTTCAGCTATTACTGTAAAAGCCTTATCCAAGAAATTGTCTTTGTTATTGCTACTAGGCACGGTACTTACTGTAAACACTTAATTGTTACCATCCTGACCTTATTATTGACTTTATGCTTAAACAACTTAATTGTTTTTAAAAGCAAAGAAAATTTTGAAGAGAATATTACTTCGTCTTAGTCTTAGGGTATAAAAAAGCACATTTCTCCTTGAGTACTAAAACTAAACTCAATGCAAAAAACTCCGTTTTAATAGACGTTGAGGGAATGAAATGTGGTGGATGCGTCAAAACAGTAGAAAAAACTCTTCTGAATCATAAAAATGTTCAGAATGCAAGTGTCAACTTAGTAGAAAGAACTGCATTAATAGAGCTTGAAAATGAAAACACAAATATTGCAGAAATCCTTTTAGAACTTGGGAATAGAGGCTTCCCTGCAAAAACAAGAATTAAAAATGCATTCCAACAACGTATTGAAATAAATCAAAAACAAGAACTTTGGAAACAATGGAAGCAATTAATGGTCGCATTGATTTTGCTGCTTCTATCAGTTCTTGGCCATTTATCTGAAGGAGGAAAACTACCAATACCAGTTATCGGAACATTACCTTTTCATGCTGCTCTTGCAACATTTGCATTATTTGGACCTGGATTAGCAATTCTCAAAAGCGGATGGAAAGCAGCCTCTCATCTAACTCCCAACATGGATTCTCTGGTTGGCATAGGAGTAATGAGTGCATATTTAACAAGTCTGAGTTCACTTATATGGACTGAGTTTGGATGGCCTTGTTTTTTTAATGAGCCTGTAATGCTTTTAGGATTTGTATTACTAGGTAGATTTTTAGAAGAGCGAGCAAGATTTCGAACTGGTAAAGCCTTAAAAGAATTGGCCGAATTACAACCTGAGATAGCAAGGCTTTACATCAATAAAACTCAAATTCGTGAAGTAAGAGTAGGAGCCTTAAAAGTTGGAGAAAAAATTCAATTATTAGCTGGAGACCGTATCCCAATTGATGGAATTGTTATCGAAGGGAATTCAGCTGTTGATAGTTCAAGTCTTACTGGTGAACCCTTACCTATTGAGATAGAACCAGGTAATGAAATAAAAGCAGGTACATTAAATCTCAATGGAACCCTCATAGCAGAAGTTAAGCAAATAGGAGCAGAAACAACTTTGGCAAGAATTATTAATTTAGTGGAACAAGCTCAAGCAAGAAGAGCACCTATTCAAAGAATTGCAGATGAAGTAGCAGGGAAATTTTGTTATGGGGTAGTAGGGCTATCAATAGCTACATTTATTTTCTGGTGGAAAGCTGGTTCATTTATCTGGCCTGAAGTTTTAAATTCATCAGGGCAAGGTCTCATTAATAGCCATCAACATATTTTACATTCTTCACTTGGAGGAGAAGCTCAAACTCCAATAGGTCTTGCAATCCAACTTTCTATTGCTGTATTGGTTATTGCATGTCCTTGTGCACTTGGATTAGCTACTCCAACTGTAATAACTGTGGCTACGGGGAAAGCAGCTCAAAAAGGATGGTTGTTTAAAGGTGGAGATGTGATTGAAAAAGCTGCTGGAATTAAACAAATTATATTTGACAAAACCGGTACATTAACTTTAGGTCGACCAAAAGTACTAGAATGTTTATCAACTAAAAGTGAAACTGAATTAATACAAATAGCAGCCAGTTTAGAAAACAATAGTAGGCATCCAATAGCTTACGCAATTTTAGAAGCTGCTCAGAATAATAATTTAAAACTATTAAATACTGTCAATTCAAAAGATTTTCCTGGCAAAGGAATCACTGGAGAGATAGAAGAGATGAAAGGAATCATTAAGCTAGGAAAAATAGATTGGGTGCTCACAGAATTAACAAAGTTTGACAATGAAATTAGGAAGAAATTAAATAATTCAAAATACAAAGATAATTCTATGGTTGCAATTTCAAGAGATAATGAACTTTTAGGTCTAATTATTATTGATGATAAATTACGGATTGATGCAAATACATCACTTAATCAATTAAGAAATAAAGGGTATAAGTTAATATTAATGAGTGGAGATAGAAAAAGTTCTGTTATTAAAGTAGGAAATGAATTAGGTTTTGAAGAGAATCTTTTAGACTGGGAATTATTACCAGAAGAAAAACTGTATAAATTAGAACATCATCGAAAATTTGGTCCAATAGCAATGGTAGGTGATGGAATTAATGATGCACCTGCTCTTGCTAGTGCAGATATAGGAATTGCAATTGGAACAGGTACGCAAATTGCACAAGATACAGCTGATCTTGTTTTACTAGGTGATCGTCTTGAAAGCTTGCCAGAAGTATTCGTCTTAGCTAAAAAAACCATGCAAAAAATAAAGCAAAATCTCTTTTGGGCATTTGGCTATAACATCATTGCTCTGCCAATTGCAGCTGGAATTCTATTGCCGAAATATGGGATTCTTTTATCTCCACCACTTGCAGCATTATTAATGGCTATAAGTTCAATGACTGTCGTAATAAATGCATTATCTCTTAGGACATTATGAAGGGATTATTCATTGTTCTTGAAGGAATAGATGGATGCGGTAAGACTACACAAATGAAACATCTTATAAAATGGCTTCCAACTAGTGGATTAATTCCAAGAGGAAAGAAATTAATTGAAACTAGAGAGCCAGGAGGAACAATATTAGGGCAATCCTTAAGAAAATTACTACTTAGAAAAACACAAGAAGCGTCGCCAGATCCACTAACAGAATTATTATTATATGCTGCAGATAGATCACAACATATTAACCAAATTATTCTTCCAGCAATTAAAAAAGGAGATTGGGTTATTAGTGACAGATTTAGCAGCTCAACTATGGCTTACCAAGGTTTTGGAAGAGGCTTAGATAAACTTTTGATTCAGCAATTAGAAAAAATTGCTACAAACGGAATCAAAGCAGATATAACTCTTTTCTTAGATATTTCAATTGCAGAGAGTATGAAAAGAAGAAAGAATCAAGCTGAAGACAGAATAGAGTCAGAAGGTGAAGATTTTCTAAATCGTGTTAGACAAGGTTTTACTTCTATTGCAAAAGAAAATAATTGGATAACTATTCCCTCCAATATAAGTCAAGAAATTGTTAGCAAAAATATTGAACAAGTTATTATCAAAGCTTTGGAAAATAAGAAATAAAATTTTTAATGTCTAACAATTATAGTTTATTCGAAGATTTTCCTCATCAACCATTGGCAACTAATATATTACTTGCTTCTTTAAAAGTAAATCATATAGCACCTACTTATCTATTTTCAGGACCAAAAGGAGTAGGGCAAAAAGAAATTGCTATGAGATTTTTTGAAGGAATTATTAATAAAGAAGAGAACTCTATTAAGACAAGGCGGCAATTAGAGAATATGCAACATCCAGATCTCTTAGTTATAGAGCCTACATACTTATACCAAGGGAAAATTATTACACAATCCATTGCTAAAAGCGAAAATTTATCGAGCCATCTTTCCCCTCAAATACGGTTAGATCAGATCCAAGAAATAAAAAAGTTCTCAACAAAAAAACCTATAGAATCAACTATCAGTATGGTTTTATTAGAGGATGTACACCTACTAAATGAATCTGCTTCTAATGCACTTTTAAAAACCATCGAAGAGCCAACTAATGCTATTTTTATATTAATCTCTTCAATGCCTGATAAACTAATAAATACTATAAAGTCAAGGTGTCAAAGAATTGCCTTCAAGCCATTTAGTTCTGAAATATTAAAGAATACCTTAGATGAGTACAGTGAAAAATTAGACTTTGATTCCAAGAGCATACAAGAAGAAATAATTGCTCTTTCTCAAGGCTCGCCTGAGCTATTAATCAAAAACATCAATCTAATTAAAAACATACCTAAAGAAATATTATCAAAAAGTGTTGATC
Source organism: Prochlorococcus marinus str. MIT 0918 (assembly GCF_027359415.1). Classification (NCBI taxonomy): domain Bacteria; kingdom Bacillati; phylum Cyanobacteriota; class Cyanophyceae; order Synechococcales; family Prochlorococcaceae; genus Prochlorococcus; species Prochlorococcus marinus. The sequence continues at coordinate 1,404,954 of NZ_CP114780.1, read as the reverse complement.
TTCCTAAAGAACAACTAAAAGCATTAATGCTTGCAAAGAATATCACTGATGAACTGAATTCTGAACAACAAATTTGGCTGATTGATTGGATGCAACATTTCTACTGGAGGAAACAATTAGATATAAATAAAATAAAAAGATTAGAGCAACTAAAAACTCATCTAAGATCATCTATCAACCAAAAAATCGCATGGGAAATAGCCTTAATTGATATCATTGATAATTGATTAAACTAATCAATTATTGTTTGTTTGAGTCTTATTAATCTTTGTTAGTATTAAACCTCTCAATTGATTGATCTGATCCAACTGCTTAGGCAATTCTAAACAATAACCTGCACCATATACAGTCTTAATGAAAATAGGCTTCCGTGGATCAGGTTCTAACTTTGTTCTTAAATGACGAACATGTACTCTAATGGTTTCAATATCATCATCTGGCTCATAACCCCAAACTTCCTTAAGAATTAAAGACGGAGGGACAGTTTGACCATGCCTTTGAAGCAGACAATGTAATAGTTCAAATTCTAGGTGGGTTAATCGAACTGGGTTATCAAACCAAATGGCTTCGAATCGCTCCGGAACTAAGGTTAAAGGACCATAACTAAGAATTTCAGGATGACTGCTACTACCCAAAGGTGCTCGATCTATTCGTCTAAGTAAGGCTTTAATCCTTACATGAAGCTCCTCAAGGTCAAATGGTTTAGTCAAATAATCATCTGCACCTGAATTAAACCCTGTGACCTTATCTTTTGTCGCACCTAAAGCTGTAATCATAAGAATAGGTATTGATGCTGTTCGTTCATCTCTCCTTAAACGTTGACAGAGAGTCAACCCATCTACATTTGGCAACATTAAATCTAGAAGAATTAAATCAGGCTGATATTGAAGAGCTAAAGCTTGTCCCTTAATCCCATCTTCGGCACGTTGCACATCAAAACCAGTGTGTTCTAAATGACCTGCAACTAATTCACGCATGTCCTTGTCATCTTCAATTAGCAAAATGCAAGGCTTCATTAGATCAGTCTCGAATACGAATCCTTAGTCATAAAATTACTAATGATTCAGATTTTGTACGATTCTCTCAAGATTTCCGATTTAATGCAGAATTGGGAAAGCCCTCAAAAAGATGCATTCCTACTTGAAGACATTGCAATGAAAGGGTTTTGAATTCAAAAGGGCCTAAATAAACAACCTAAGCTTTATAATTTCTTCCAATTTCGAATCAAATATTGGGTGATTTTTGCTAGATGTTTTAAAAAGGAAATATATTTTTCTCCCAACATGTTCATGATTTTTCAAGGAATATTAGAAATTTAAAAAAGATTTTTGAATCGTACATTCGAAATTTTGAAGTGCATATGCAAAAGAGATTGCATAAAAACTCTTTTTTATCTCTAAAGAAAAATTATTGTTCTAGCCCTATGCAAACAGAAATGTAATGATCTAAACAATCAATAGCTTAATAGCTAGGTCGATTTGAATAAAAATATTTCCCAAGAATACCCCCGTATCACTTAAGAGGTCTTTTGACAGAGTAAAAACTCCCCGGGCGGGATTCGAACCTGCGACCAATCGGTTAACAGCCGATCGCTCTACCGCTGAGCTACCGAGGAAAGCACCTAAAGAACCTAACCTTGATTACCCTCATACCGCAAGTCACTTTAATCTCTTAATTAGTTCATCCCCTGAAAACCATTGTCCAATGCGACCTTTTTGCATAATTGCAGCACCATCACAATATGTAAGCTCTTCCAAACGATGAGTTATCCATAATGCAGTAATTGGTTTTTTATTAGATTTTCTAGAAATTCTATTAACTATTTTCAAAATAGAACTTTGACTGACTGGATCCAATAGAGCAGTAGGCTCATCGAGCAACAATAATTCTGCCTGACTGGCTAAAGCTCCAGCTATTGCAAGGCGTTGCTTTTGACCTCCACTTAAAGTATGAATTGGCCTCTCTGCCATTCCCTCAAGATCAACCTGTTTAAGAGCTTTAGTGATCTGTTCATTTCTTTGAATATGATTTAAACCTTCGGAAATACTTAACAACAAATCACTTGAACAGCTTGGTAAAAGCAATTGATGGTCTGGGTTTTGCAACATTAAAGCTGACTTCAACTCACAATAAAATTCACCAGATTGAGCTTTAATTAACCCACTAATTAAACGAAACAATGTACTTTTACCACTTCCATTACCCCCAACAATCATCCATAACCCAGGGCTTGGGACAGAAAAGCTGCAATCAACTAAGGCCTCAACACCATTAGGCCAAGAAAAAGAAATGCTTTGAAGCCTTAATTTAGGTAAATCTTTTTTGCCGTACAAAATGTTTTTCGATTGATCTCCCATTCTTTTATTGATCTAAAGAAAAGCCTGGTCTTCTATTTCCACCTATCCCAGCAGTCTTTTCATAAATCTGAACTGCTAAAACCTCACTAAGTAAAATAGCTATCTTCTTATCTTTCAATTTTTCACAATCAATCTCTAAGACTTTAGGAACTCCAGTTTGTAATGATTGCTTAATAGAATTGTAAAGAGCGCTTGCATCTCTTAATTCCTTACGTTGAACCGATAATGGAATTGGACTCATTTTCAGAGCTAGTTCAATTGAATACACAAGTAAATTCTCAAACTCATTGATTTTATTGATTTTTTGCCATAAGTGAAAATAAGATATAAATCAATTCACTTTGCATGTCCTAATTAAGTCAACCCATCAAAAAAATAATGCCAATTGCATCTGACATAACAAATTTAGTGGGGAAGACCCCAATGGTAAAACTCAACCGTCTTCCAAAGGCTTATGGATGTAAAGCAGAGATATTCGCAAAATTAGAAAGCTTTAACCCAACTGCATCTGTAAAAGATCGTATTGCTGGTGCAATGGTTGTAGAAGCTGAAGAGCAAGGAACTATCAGACCTGGCAAAACAGTTTTAATAGAACCAACAAGCGGGAATACTGGAATTGCTCTAGCAATGGTTGCAGCTGCAAAAGGGTATCGATTAATACTCACAATGCCTGAAACCATGAGTACAGAAAGAAGAGCAATGCTTCGTGCCTATGGAGCTGAGCTTCAACTCACGCCAGGGGAAGATGGCATTCAGGGTGCAATTGATCTGGCTAAAGAATTAGTTAATTCCATACCAAATGCATATCTTCTACAACAATTTGATAATCCTGCTAATCCAAAAATTCATGAAAAAACCACAGCAGAGGAAATATGGTCAGATTGTGAAGGCAAAATTGATGCCTTCATAGCAGGAGTAGGTACTGGTGGAACAATCACTGGATGTGCACGAGTTCTAAAAAGTAAAAATCCTGAATTACTAGTCGCTGCAATAGAACCATCATCAAGTGCTGTCCTTTCAGGGAAAAAAGCTGGTGCACATAGCATTCAAGGAATAGGTGCAGGGTTTATTCCAAAGGTTCTAGAAACTTCATTAATCGATGAAATAATAGAAGTTGCTGATCAAGAGGCAATGGAAATAGGTAGACAACTCGCCAGAGAAGAAGGACTACTAAGTGGTATTAGTAGTGGAGCAGCTGTATCTGCTGCCTTAAAAATAGGTAAACGACCCACAATGGAAAAGAAACGTTTAGTAGTTGTGTTGCCTAGTTTTGGAGAAAGATATTTATCCACAGCTATGTTCAACAATCTTTCCTCGTTGCATCCAAAAAGAGACAGTTGCATATAAAAATAATTTGAAAATATTAATCATTTATGAAAGATGATCCTTACACAATTCTTGGAGTAACTCCAACTACACCTTTTCCACAGATAAAATCTGTATATAGAGCTCTGGTCAAAAAATATCACCCAGATACTGGAGGAGATCAAAAAACAATCATTAAGATAAATGCAGCTTGGAAATTATTAAAAGAAAAGAATATTCAAAAGGAAAAGGCTACTCTAAATATTGAAAAAGTCAAAGTCAAAGCACATTACAAAGAAAGTTCTCAACAAGATATCGAAATCTCGATATGGTTGAAAGATGTCTATAAACCAATAGACAAATTAATGAATGAAATTATCAATGCTTTTCCAAAACAATTAAAAAAACTTTCGGCTGACCCATATGACGATGTCCTGATGGCAAACTTCTGTCAGTACATATCAAACAGCCAAGGAAAAATTAAAAGAATCAAAGAAATTTATCAATCAATTTCAACACCTCTTGCAGCAAGAACTTTTAGTCTTACCCTCTATCAATGTTTTTCTGAAATAGAAGATGGTCTTATCGAGCTAGAGCGATATACATCAGGTTACGTAGAAACTTATCTGCATGATGGCCATGAAATGCTTCGTAAAGCGAAAAAACAGCTTTTAGCACTGAACCAAGATTGTTTAAATTAAATAATTAAGATTTTGTCCAGGGTTCTAATTGATCAATCCTTAACCAAACATCAGGGACTGGTCTTCGCCAGCGTACTTGACCATAATCGCCTTTAATACTTAATAATTCCCCTGGCCCCTCAAATATATATTCCGGACTTATATCATCACTTGCCATTGACTCAATACTATTTTGATACGCCAAACGATTGACTCGTACTAAAGTACCCTTACGAAAAAGTTTTGGTGTGTTATCAGTAGAAGGATTTTCAGTCATCAAAAAAAAATTGGTTCTAGAGTAAGCAGTATTTAATTTCTAGCATTAATTTTAAATCTTAAACCTATTAATATGGAATGAGTTGTTATGCGTTTACTTCTTCTTGGTTGTACAGGTTTTATTGGGTCAGGATTAGTCCCAAAATTACTCCATTCCGGTCATCAACTATCAATAGTTAGTCGAAAGAAAAAAAATAAAGTCAATCCAGTCCACAATAATGATGGAATTAACTACATACAAGCTGATCTCACGACTTCTTTAAGTTGGCAACAAACAGAACTCCAAACAGCTCTTAAAAATGCTGAAGGGGTCATTAATTTAGTAGGCGAACCTATCGCAGAAAAAAGGTGGAGCAAAAATCATTGTGAAAAAATTATACATAGTCGATTAAAAACAACTGAATTGTTAATCCAAACAATTAAAGAACTAAAAACATCTTTAAAAGTTTTAATCAATGGATCCGCAATAGGTTTTTATGGAACAAGTAGAGAGAGCATTTATACAGAAGAAAGTTTGCAGGGTAAAGACTTTTTAGCTGATCTATGTTTTGAATGGGAAAAAATTGCCAGCATGAAACCTAAAAAAACACGATTAACTATTATTCGGACAGGGATAGTTCTAGAAAAAGATGGAGGAGCTTTAGGTAAGATGCTCCCTGTTTTTCGCGCAGGCTTTGGAGGACCTATTGGCAATGGACTGCAATGGATGAGTTGGATACATAGAAGTGACTATTGTAAAATCATTGAGACTGCGCTTACAAAAAAAGACTGGGAAGGCATCTTTAATGGAGTTAGTCCCAACCCTGTTACCATGTCTGAATTCTCAAAGACTTTGGGCAAAACCCTTAATCGGCCAAATTTATTACCTGTCCCAGGATATCTATTAAAATTACTATTAGGTGACGGGGCTAAAGTCGTTCTTGAAGGGCAAAAAGTTCTCCCTATTCGCCTACAAAAAAAAGGGTTTCAATTTCAATATCGAAATCTCTCCGATGCTTTATTAAATATCACTACATCCTCAAAAACATCATAAATTTTCATAGTTTAATTTCCCGGCAAAAGACTACTAATAGAATCTGCTATAAGTTGCGTTCCTCCTTTTTGCCCAAGCCTAGCTAGACCCTGCTTATGGCATAGCATTTTCAGATGATCATTTTCATTTAATTTAGAAAAAATCATCATGATTAAAGTAGCTGTTTCGATAAAAATGTCTCTTTCATGAGCTTTATTTGTTTCTACACAGAAGACAGTTTCACCAAGCAGCCGTCTCTGCGCCTCCGCAAAAGCGGGAGTGAATTGTGGACCTAAACCAGGTAATTGAATGACTGGTTTGGCAAGACCAACGGCTTGTTCAGCTGCAGTTCCAGCCATTGAAAGCAATGCATCACTACTTTGCAAAAGTTCCACAAAAGAATCGCGATAGACTGTTAGGCAGCACAAACCTTTATTTAAGGTTATTGAGTGTAATTGATTGTCCTTATTAATTACATGCCACCCATGCCGTGCTGTTAATGCAATTAATTCATGGTTTTCAAGCGTATCTACTAAAGCCATATCAAAGCTAATAGTTGGATTCACTAATATTGATTCCGGCAAACAATCCAATACTTTAAGAATCATTAGCAAATTAGTTTCCAATTCAGGTCTGCGACTACCTGGCAATAAACCCAAACGAAAAGTTTTCTTAGGCAATTGTTCTTTAGGGGATAACACCGCATCCATGAAAGGATTACCACAAAAAACAACTGGTCTATTTAATTGTCTACTTAAATCTTCGGAAGTTAATTTATCACGACTAAAAATCCTGAGGAACCTTTTACTTCTCAAACACTGTGCTGCAGGCCATGGCAATCTTAATTTGCCCTCATAATGACTAGAATAAGCAACTAGATAAACAGCGGAGGGTACATGGCTCAGCCATGCAACAAAAACAGGAACTACATCACCAACAACAACTAAGCAATCATAATGCCTTGAAATAGTTAATAATCTCAAATAACTCCAGGCAAGATAAAATAATTGTCCCTGAAACAACTCAGTAAATCGACCAATGAGGCTTGTATAGCCAAGCCCTCCTGTACTAAATTCCTTTCTTAAGCCATGAATAGTGATACCTCTTTTCTCATAGGCATTCCCTTTACCAACCAAAGGAAATGCATCAATCTTGTGTCCTTGCTGTTTCAACTTTAACCCTATCAATGCACCAGATAAGTCTTCTCCATGACCATTGCTTATGAGAAGTAAGTTGGCCAAATCAAAGGCCCAACCATAGTTGAATTTTTTTCAACCCACTCCAATCAGGATTACGATGTAATCCATCTTCAATAGACAATTTCAATTCTTTTTCAAGCTCTGGAACTATTAGCATTGCTCTTTTTACAAATTCAATATGTTCCCTTACTCCCTTAGAGCCTGTTGCGAGAAGAGCAAGAGTTAAATTAATCCTTGATTGAGGATCTTGAGCATTTAATTTAACTGCAATGCGAGCAGACTTCAAAGCATCTTGATTGTGATTACATAGTAATTGCAACCAAGCCAAACAAGTCCAGCCTGCTGAATGATTAGGAGATGAATCAGTAATAATTTCAAAGTCTTTTATTAACTCACTTGCATGTACACCAGATTGATACCTGGACATGGCTTGTTCAAAAAGACTATCTTGACTGGAATCCATAAAATAAAAAAATAATTTAATTCAGCTTTTCTAAGTCTTTAAACCGCAAAAGAACTACCGCATCCACAAGTTTGAGTAGCATTGGGATTCGTAAAGTTAAAACCTCCTCCTATTAATTCATTACTAAAATCTAATTGCATACCATAAATATATAACAAGCTTTTAGGGTCACAAACAACTTTAAAACCTGAACCGTCAATTGTTCTGTATTCATAAACCTTATCACTTTTATCAATATCATCAGCCTGAATAAAGTCCATTGTATAGCTCATACCACTACAACCACCAGAACGAACTCCTACACGAAGCAACTGGCCAGAACCTTTATCCTTACAAAGTCTCGCCAATTGTTCCATAGCAGATTCCGTAATTAATATTCCTTTGCCATCTTGAGCAGAGTGGGGGGCTGTATTTTGCAATGGAGAACTACTCATTTGATTTTTAGCTATACCTTAATGTCACTTTATTAATAAACATTCAATTTTGTCTTCTACAACATTTCGTTTATTGTTCATGTTGTTAAAAAGCTCTTTCCAATAAAGCGATGAAAGTTGCAATAATTGGCGCTGGACTTGCAGGTCTTTCAGCAGCAGTAGACCTTGTGGACGCTGGACACCAAGTTGATCTTTTTGAAGCTAGGCCTTTCTTAGGAGGAAAAGTAGGTAGCTGGGAAGATAAAGATGGGAATCATATAGAAATGGGGCTGCATGTCTTTTTCTTTAACTATGCCAATCTCTTTGCTCTCATGGACAAAGTAGGTGCAAAAGAAAACTTATTACCAAAAGAACATACACATTTATTTGTTAACAAAGGAGGAGAACTCAAATCTCTAGATTTTAGATTTCCTCTTGGAGCACCATTTAATGGCCTTAAAGCATTCTTTACTACTCCACAACTCAATTGGATTGATAAGTTAAGGAATGCTCTTGCATTAGGAACAAGTCCAATTGTTCAAGGTCTAATTGATTACAAAAGTGCCATGAAAACCATAAGAGAACTTGATTCTATAAGCTTTCAAGAATGGTTTATAAATCATGGTGGAAGTCTGAATAGCATAAAAAGAATGTGGAATCCAATTGCTTATGCATTAGGTTTTATTGATTGTGAAACAATCTCAGCCAGATGTATGCTTACAATTTTTTTAATGTTTGCAACAAAAACTAAGGCATCTAAATTAAATCTTCTAAAAGGATCTCCACATAAATGGCTAACTAAACCAATTCTAAATTACATCGAACAACGAGGAGGAAAACTTCATTTGCGACATAGAGTCAAAGAAATCCATTTTGACAATCTTGACAACCCTAAAGTTACAGAAATACTGCTGAATACTCCTGACGGAGACAAGATAATTACAGCTGATAACTATCTTGCAGCTTGCGATGTACCTGGTATTAAAAAAATCATTCCAAAGCAATGGCATGTTTTTTCAGAATTTGCATCAATTGAAAAATTACAAGCAGTACCAGTTGCAACTGTTCAATTACGATATAACGGATGGGTTACCGAGCTAAACAAACAATCATCTCAAACCAATCTCAAGCACCCTCTTGGTCTAGACAATCTTTTATATACAGCTGATGCAGACTTCAGTTGCTTTGCTGACCTAGCTCTGACAAGTCCAGAAGATTATTTCAAAGAAGACCTTGGTTCTCTTTTGCAATGTGTTCTTACGCCTGGTGATCCATGGATACCAAAGTCCTCAACAGAAATAGTTGCTCATGCTGATTCTCAAGTTAGAGAACTTTTCCCATCATCAAAAAATCTCAAATTAGTATGGAGTAATGTAGTAAAACTAACTGAATCTCTATATCGAGAATCACCTGGAATGGAGGAATTTAGACCAAAGCAAAAAACATCAATAATCAACTTCTTCTTAGCAGGTAGTTATACGCGACAAGATTATATAGACTCTATGGAAGGTGCAACAATGAGTGGGCATTTAGCAGCTTCAGCAATTCTTGGTGAACCAAGCAAATTACAAAAAAATTCTTCTGTTTCTTAAATCGACATGGGTCAATGGCTTGAACATACTGTCTTTAGTGAAATCAAAGCACCTGTGGATCAGGTATGGAGAGTATGGAGTGATTTAGATGCAATGCCATTGTGGATGACGTGGATTGAATCAGTCAAAACAATTGACGACGAAACAAAAACCCTTCCAGATTTAACAGAATGGACATTAGCTGCCAATGGATTCCGTTTTAAATGGAAAGCTAAAATTAATACGAGAGTCGACAAACAAAAATTAGAATGGGCTTCAGTCGGTGGTTTACCTACTAAAGGTTCTGTGAGATTCTATGAAGAAAAAGATGACAATACTAGTATAAAATTGATTATTTCTTATGAATTACCTAAAGCTATAGCAAGATTTATGAAGGAAGATATGCTTGGTAAATTAGTAACTAATGAATTACAAAATAATCTAGACAATTTTAAAAGTTTAGTAGAAAGTGGTCGTGGAAAAAATTAAATCGAGCTAGGTTATTTATTTTTCATAGATTGCACCGCAGCTAATACTAAACCTTCAAGATTATATTCTTGAGCCTCTTGATCAATTCTATAAAAATATTTTTTACATCCAATACTAGTCTGAGGTCCTATAGAGATAATTTTAACTCCTGATAATATATCTAACCAATTTTCCCCAAAAGAGTTATTCATTAATTGAGATGTGTGAGCTGCTGTTTTAGCGCTAGTAAAGACAATTCCATGAACTTCACCATTTTGCAATGCTAAAACAGTCCCTTTAGGGATATTTAAAGGACACTTTGATTCATATGCAGGCACTTCAACTACATTAGAACCTGCTTCAGCAAAGGCTTTTGCTAGCAGAGTTCTTCCTCCACTTTGAACTCTAGGAATCAATATTTTTAATCCAAGCCCTGAAACAGGGAAATGTTCTATCAAGCTTTCAGCTACAAATTCTGGTGGTACAAAATCAGGCGATAGGTTAAGCGATTCTAACTTCTTAGCAGTTTTTCTTCCAACACAAGCAATTTTCAAATTCCTTGGTCTATTTGCAAGAGATTTTCCTAATAATTGCAATCGTTTCTCAACAGCGGTAATTCCATTGCTACTAGAAAAAATAATCCAATGAAAGTCTGTCAACTCAAATAAAGCATTATCCAAAAATCCCCAATTATCTGGAGGGCCAATAATAAGAGCGGGTAGATCTAATACTCTTGCTCCCTTTTCCTCAAAAAGAGTACGGGCTTCAGCTTGTTGATCTTGTGATCTTGTAATAACTATTGTCTTCCCAGTTAAAGGTAGATCCGACTCAGTATTCATAAGCTTTTAATGAAACAATGAAATAGTAATTTCATTTAATTAGTAAAATCTATAAACGTATTGTTTGTATTAACAATCTCTTTCTTAGTTTGCAAAAAAGATTGCAAAAGTTTTTCCTGTGCCTTAGGCATTTGGCCAGAAGTATACGCTGCAGGCACAGAAGAATCTAAAATCTCAAGTAATTCTTTCCAAAAATAAAAGCTCCCATATACAACTAAGCCAGATAAAAGGTGATTCTTTTGTAGTTGCTTAACAGCTGCAATCCAAAGAGAAAGGTCTTCCTGATTACCTATAAAAGGGTTACCGCGGACAAAGAATTGCAATAAGATTCGACCTCTACCTAAACGTTCGATAGCCAATGGCTCTTGAGGTTTTGCCTGCCAAGGGTTAACACCATCAGGATGATAAATAATATTTTTGCAGCCCAATCGCTTCGGGATAATTAATGCAGGAGATGAAATAGTAAGAATTGGAGTTGAAGATAAACTATCTACTCTTACTAAATTAATTTGATTGTGAGAACTATCGATATAAGAGTAATGTTTAATTTCTATAGACATATCAATCATCTTATCTGCTAAGTCTAAATGATTTGTATCTTCGAATTCTTTACTTTGAAAAGAACTTTGTCTACAAATCAATTTTGAAAGAGTTTTCTGCAACTTAGAGATTTCTCGTCTTCTTCGATACAAAGATGTCTCTAATCTATTTATAGAAATTCTTCCACTGATTAATGAATCGACTATTGCATTAATTGCAATCATAGGGTCTTCAGGCATAAGAATTAAATCTGCACCAGCCTCAAAGGCCATTACTGCAGCCTCAGCACATCCATATCTTTTAGTAATGGCTTTCATCACTAAAGCATCAGTAACAATAATTCCATCAAACCCCATTTTTTTTCTAAGCAAATTTAGTAAAAACTTTTTAGAAAAAGTAGCAGGATAAGAGGAATCAATATTTTTAAAAAGAATATGAGCCGTCATCACACTATTGACGCCATGGTTAATCAAAGCTTGGAAAGGGATAAGCTCTAAATCATTAAGCCTAGAAATATCATTCTCAATGATTGGCAAATCCATATGTGAATCAACTCTAGTTTCTCCATGTCCTGGGAAATGCTTAGCACAACTAAGAACACCTTCCCCAACCAAGCCTTTATGAAATGCACTAGTCAATGCTGCCACAGCCTCGGGTTCTGAACCCCAGGCTCTCATATTTATAACGGGATTCAATGGATTACTATTTACATCACAAACCGGTGCCAAAACCCAATTCAAACCGCATCGTCTAGCTTGATTGCCAATACATTTCCCATATTCTTCAGCCAACACAAGTGATTCTTTAGGCTTTTGCGAATACCTAAGACCCAAGGACATTGGAGGCGGGAGCCAAGATCCTCCTTCAAAACGCTGCCCAACCCCTTCTTCTACATCAGCACATAAGAGGATTGGGTACTTCGACCAACTTCTAAGTATATTGGTTCTTTCCTTTAATTCATTCACACTGCCTCCATACAAGATTACTCCTCCCACACCTTCTCCTAAAAGTTGTTTTAAACTTTGATTAGATAACTCAAATTGAGGATATTTGCGTTGAGAATCGTATGCATAACCACTCGCCCGAACCACTAATAGCTCAGCCACTTTTTGTCTCAGATCTGTTTTTATTGTCAAAGTAAATCTTCTGATGATACAGAATTCATATTTTTGCTTTTTCTTTCTGCGTCTAATTTATCTAAAAGGTTTAGTACTGAAGTACCTTTTTCCATTCCTTTATCTAGCTTAAACACAACTTCAGGTGCTCGCCTCATTTGCAATCTTCTACCCAACTCTCCTTTGAGAAACGTTTGTGATGCTTCCAAATGAGCAAAAATTTTCTCTTTATCAATTTGATTGCCAAAAATACTTACAAAAATTTTGCAATATTGAAGATCATTTGAAACCTCAACATCTGTAATAGTTATCATTCCTGTTTGTACTCTTTGGTCTCTAATACCATTAAGCAGTAGCTCACTCATTTCTTTTCGAATAAGTGCAGATACTTTTTCAACACGTCGACTTTGAGCCATGATTAAAGCAACGATGAAGGAAAAACCATTCCTCTCACAACAAAAAATAGTGTGAAAAATCCACTTATGAATGCTCCTACAAGAGATATTGCAGTAATAGGATTCTTACTTCTACGAATTAATGGATCAAGAAAAGAAGCAAAAACACCAAGGATGATTGTTATGAGATATTTAGGATATCTAGAAACATTAGAAAAAAACTCGCCCATTTGTATGGTCCTTTAATACCCTTAATAGCTACTCTGAGCTTCTTTGGCCGAAAAATTTATGTTGGAACTCTATCAATTTCAACATTCCCCATTTTGTTTAAAAGTTCGTTTAGGCTTAGCGGCAAAAAAAATCAGTTACAGAACTGTTGAAATCACACCAGGGTTAGGACAAATTGACGTATTCAAACTATCTGGACAAAGGCAAGTACCGATTCTTAAAGATGGAGAAAACGTCATAGCAGACTCCAGTGCAATTATTCAATATCTGGAAAATATTACAAAAGAATCTCCGTTGTTTCCTGAAGACCCTCAAGAAGCATCCATAGTTCAAATTATTGAAGATTGGGCAGATACTACATTTGCAGATTCTGCTCGACTGGAGTTAATTAAAGCTACTTCCATAGACAGCTCTCTAAGAGCAGCTCTCTTCCCAGAATATTTCCCACAGTCCTTTAATGGATTAATAAAGAATTTACCGTATAAATTCATGAACAATTTCACCAATTTAATATCTCAAGAGAAAAGCAATGCATTGATGACAAGTTTGAAAAAATTATCAATCTCAGTTTCTTCTAATGAATGGTTAGTTGGTAATACATTAAGCATTGCCGATATAGCAGTCGCAGCACAATTGTCCTTACTTCGATTCCCAATATCTTCTGGCACAAAACTGTGCCACAAAGGTTGTCCTGGCTTCACTGACAATCCGGAATTGGAATCATTATTTAATTGGAGAGATCAACTTGAAAAAAAACTTTTAGAAACCGATCCAGCAAACCTGTAACCTAACTCACACAATGTCTGATCCAATTATCCGAGATTGCGAAAATTATGTTGTCTTGGAACCTAGTAAAAATGAGCAATTCCTCACTGCTGACGAAACACTAATATGGTTAGAGAAATGGTTAAACAAATTAGAATTTATGCCTAAAGATTTACAAAATAAATCATCTAAAAAAGAAGCTGCTAAAAGATTATTAGATACTGCATGTAATTTAGAAATAAACCCAGGTTTTACTGTTGAATGGTATGCAGTAAGAACTAGTCGTCCTGATTATTAATGATATTTGGTAGCTTATTAAAAATTTGAAAAGCGACTTCTTCAGGGCTTTCATCTTCAACAAATATCTGCAAATCAGATTCAGCATAAAAACGATGACGTTCTTTGAGTATTAAATCAATATCATGTGTTTTCAAAAGAGGTCGATTAGTTTGATCGAATTCCAATCTTTTAAGTAATTTTTCTCGACTGGTATTAATCCAAATAACTATTCCTTGGTGCAATATCCCCCAGTTTTCAGAGCGAAGGACTACACCTCCCCCAGTTGATATAACTAAAGAATGTCTCTTACCAATTTCTTTAAGTACTTGAGTTTCAATATCTCGAAAATTACTTTCACCTTCTTCTCCAAAAATTTGAGCAATAGATTTTTTAGCCACTTGTTCAATCAAATCATCTTGATCAACAAAACCATATTGCATTAACTTAGCTAAATAAGGCCCTGTACTACTCTTCCCTGAACCCATCATTCCAACAAGGTATAAATTTCGACCACCTAATAATTTAGTTAAAGATTTTGATCTCGATAAATTAGTCATAACAACAGGAAAGCATAGAAATCATTAAAATGATGAAACGATGTGAAAATTAAATGGAGAATCAGGTCACATCTAGAAACCAACATGGCCTAGGGAGAAACTGTGTTATCACCCGTCGGGCAATATTTAGTTCTAGTCACAGATATTGGCTCCCAGAGTTATCAGATGATGATAATTCAAAATGTTTTGGTGAGTGTGCCTTAGCTCCTGGTCATGGGCATAATTATGAACTAATCGTTTCGATGGAAGGACAACTGAATAATGATGGAATGGTTCTAAACCTTTCTGATGTAAAACATGCAATTAAAGAAGAAATAACAAATCAATTAAACTTTCGTTCCTTAAACCAAGCATGGCCAGAATTTGATATATCACAATCAATAGGCTGTCTACCAACAACAGAAGCATTAATAAGAGTAATATGGAAAAGATTAAAACAGCATTTACCTTTAAAGTCTCTAAGACTTTATGAACAACCAAGTCTATGGGCAGACTATTTTGGGAACCAGATGGAAGCATTTCTAACTATTAGAAAACACTTTGCCGCTGCTCATCGATTAGCTAGAGAAGAGCTTTCCTTAGAAGAAAATGAAAAAATATATGGGAAATGTGCACGGATCAATGGACATGGACATAACTATCATGTAGATATCACTGTCAGAGGAAATATCAACCCTAGGACAGGAATGATTTGCAATCTTGCCTCACTTCAACAATTAGTAGAAGATTTAATTATAGAGCCATTTGATCATACTTTTCTTAATAAAGACATCCCACACTTTCAAAGCTGTGTTCCAACTGCAGAGAATATTGCTCTTCATATAGCAGACAAGTTAAACCAGCCAATTCAAAAGATAGGAGCCAATCTACATAAAGTCCGTTTACAAGAAAGTCCTAATAATGCTGCAGAGGTATATGCAGAAAATAATGAATTAAATAATATACAAATTAAAAGCTAATTCATAATATTGACTACAAAGCCTTGGGTTCGTCTAGTAATAGCAATTAGTTTAGACGGCCGTCTCGCAGAGTTCAAAGGAGGCAAAAGCAATTTAGGAGGAACTGGAGACAGAAAAGCTCTTGAGAAAGCCTTAGCATGGTGTGATGCTACTTTAATGGGAAGTGGAACACTGAAAGCTCATAAAAATACATGTCTAATTCATAATGAAAAATTAATTAATAAACGCCAAGCAAATGGTCAAACAAAACAACCATTATCTCTAATAGTAAGTAGGCAAACTTCGTTTCCAAATACATGGGAATTTTTTCAACAACCTATAGAAAGGGGTCTAATAAATCCAAATTTAAAGTCAGACTATTTTATAGAAAATGACTTTATTCACAATTTTTGTATGCAACCCACATGGGAAGAAACTCTGAAAGAAATCAAGAAAAAAGGTTATACAAAGCTTCTACTTCTCGGAGGTTCGAAACTAATAAGTTCATTACTATTAGAAGATCAAATTGATGAATTACAATTTACTCTGACTCCAAAAATACTTGGTGGGCAATATACTTGGATACCATCAAACATCAAGAATCTTCCAAGTGAAATAACTGAAGCTAAAGGATGGACAATCAAAGAAATAGAAAATTTAGGGGAAAATGAAATTATGGTTATATATTTAAGAAATCGAACTTGACATCACATATATCTGCCTGCTGGCACAAATCTATTAAAGAAATCCCCAAAAAAGCATTGGAAAGTGTTTTAACTGATGAAGTGATCCCTTTCTTTAAATGGAATTGGTTAAATTGCCTTGAAGAGTCAAAAAGTGTATCAAATGAATATGGATGGCAACCTCTACATCTATCTCTATGGGAAGACAATAAACTTATCGCCTTCGCACCTTTATATTTAAAAAATCATAGCTTTGGTGAATTTATTTTTGATCAATCTTTTGGAAATCTTGCATTGAAATTAGGTCTAGAATATTATCCAAAACTAATAGGAATGAGCCCTTTTAGCCCAGTAGAAGGATACAAATTTTTTATTGCGAATAATAAAGACCATAAATTAATAACAGAAAAAATACTAAGTTTAATTGACAAATTTGCTATAAAAAATAAAATTTTAAGTTGTAATTTCCTATATGTTGATAAAAAATGGGCACAATATTTAGAAGGTCATAATTATTTAAAATGGATAAATAAGCAAAGTTTATGGACTTCACATAGGGAAAAAAATTTTCAAGAATACCTAGAGAAGTTTAATTCTAATCAAAGGCGAAATATAAATAAAGAGCGGAAATCAATAAAAAATAATGGTATTACTGTTGATAGTTTAAATGGTAAAGAGATTGATTTAGAAATGATAGGTTTAATGTATAATTTCTATGAGCAACATTGTTCTAAGTGGGGTCCATGGGGAAGCAAATATCTTACAAAGGAATTCTTTCATCAATTATTAGGAAATAATATAAAAGAACAAATAGTATTATTTAATGCTCATCGTAATAACCCTAAAAATCCTATTGCAATGTCTCTCTGCATTACAAATAAGACAAAATTATGGGGTAGATATTGGGGAAGTAAAGAAAATATAAAAAATCTTCACTTCGAACTCTGTTACTACTCTCCAATCTCATGGGCAATTCAAAATAACATAAAAAATTTTGATCCCGGAGCAGGTGGGACTCAAAAACGCAGACGAGGCTTTTTAGCAACCCCTCGCTTAAGCCTTCACCGTTGGTATGATACAAATATGGAAAAAATTATAGGAGAATGGCTTCCCAAAGCTAATTATTTAATGACTGAGGAAATTAATGCATCAAATAATGAAGTTCCTTTTAAAGAATAAAAAAATCCAATTAAGATTTTTATATATAAATCTAAAATTTTATGAATGAAAATAATCCCACAAAAGAAAGTAAAGAAGAGTTCAATAAAGGAATTTTAGCTTATGATAATGACGATCAACAAACCATATTTAAACTATTTGGTATTGAATTAACTGCTCCAAAAGGATTAAAAAGGCCAAGACTTGTTTATATTTCATTTATTGTCATCAACTTACTCTTGTTAGTATTTCTCAAAAATTTAATTTCCCATTAAACTGATTCTAAATGATTAATCAATAAGTTCGAAATAAAGAAAAATGATAGTTGACCAAAACAAACTCAATATGAAATTTCCAATAATGAACTAAATAATACTTTAGGAATTGTTTCTTTAAGCAAATTAAAAATTATTTATTTTTAATTTAATTTATAATACCAATGAATCAATAAGGCTATGGTCCAAAAGAATCAGGCCCAAGTTATCAATGATATTGATGAGAACTATTCTCAACGTTTTATTCAATTAGATCCTAAAGGATATTTTATTATTAAATTAAATTCAGAATCCAGTGAATTAATAGTTGAACACTTTAGTAACGATATTAATGAGAATGGAATCGCAACTGATCCCATCACAGGAGAACCAATTAAATGCACAGGTATCAGTAAAAGAACTCCAACCAAAATCTTTAAAGGAAAAAGTGCAAAAGAGCTGGGAATAAAAATCACTGAAGAAAATCCGCCTTTAACTATCAGTAAACTTGACCATGCTCTATATCTTGGCAGAGAATTACAAAAAGCCGAAGACTGTCTAATCAATGGAAAACCTTATATTCAAGACTAAAGTCGTAAAACAATAGAAATTAAGAAAAAAATCCTGAATCTGTTCTAATATTTAGAAAAGATTTTCAAAAATGGGAATTTTATTTTATTTAGCACTTGTTGGCGGTGGTCTAGGTGCAGCACTAGCTATCAGCAAGCTGCTAAAAGCAATCAAACTTATCTAGCAAATCCGTGACAAAACAGGTCATTACTAAATCGAATAACGTAAAGGGAGCACCATCATCAAGAGGTTGTTTCATCTACTGAAGTAAATTTATTATTGTTTGTTTTGTGCAGTAAAAACCATATCCTCAACTTTGGCAACTTTACCTGTCAAATCATATAAATCTGCGCCTGTAATTAATACAGGGACCATCATCCCTGGAATTAGTTGTTTGGAATGCTCATCCCAACTAAGTCTTACTGTTCCATCAACTTCTGGAGCAAAGCGATAGCATCTTCCTATTATTTCGCCAATATCATCATTTTTTTTCTCAATTAAAACATCTAAAGTCCTTCCAATACATTCTTGATTTTTTCTAGCAGCAATAGGTTGCTGTATCGAAATGATTTTATCTTTACGAGCCTGAGCAATACCTATAGGGATTTGATTCGACAAAGTTGCTGCTTTGGTACCTTCCTCTGCAGAGAAGGTAAATACACCGATATGATCAAATTCTTGGATTTGCACAAAAGATACAAGATCTTCAAAATGGGATTCGCTTTCTCCTGGAAATCCAACAATTAAAGAGGTTCGAAAAACAGCATCTGGCAACTGTTCTCGAATACTGTCCAGCAAAGCTTTATTTAAATTAGTTTGCCAAGGTCGATTCATCGCTCTTAAAACATCAGGATGACTGTGCTGTAAAGGAATATCAAAATACGGTAAAACATTTGGGACTTCCTTAAATGATTGAATAACTTCAGAAGTTAAGCCCGTTGGATAAGCGTAATGGACACGAATCCAAGGAATTGGAACATCTCCAAGAGCTCTTAAAAGATCGGCCAGAGAAGGACGACCATAAATATCTAGTCCGTAATTAGTAGTTATTTGACTAATTAAAATCAACTCTTTAACCCCTTGCTTAGCTAGCGCTTGTGCTTCAGTAATAATTGATTCAATAGACCGACTTCTTTGATCCCCTCTTAACTTCGGAATAATACAAAATGCACAACGATAATCGCATCCCTCTGCAACCTTTAAATATGCAACTGATTGCTTCGATGTTCTATAACGCGGCAATCTCTCATCACCAACAAAAGTTGGAGTACTTGAAACCTGATTAACTCTTTCCCCTTTCTCTATTCTATTTAAAACATTTAAAATATTTTGATAATCTCCAGTGCCAACAATTGCTTTTGCTTCAGGAATTGATCTAAGTAGATCTTCTTGAAAATGTTGAGCAAGACATCCTGCGATAATTATTTCTTTACCTTCCTCTGCTAATCCAACCAATACGCGAACAGACTCTTCTCTAGCTGGTTGTATAAAACTACAAGTATTAACAACTACAAGAGAAGCTTTACAAGGATCAGTGCTTACTAAATACCCACCCTGATCCAATAACCCCATCATATGCTCAGTATCCACAAGATTTTTTTCGCATCCCAAATGGACAAACGCAACTGTTCGATTATTTTTTGAGGAAGACTTAGTATTTTTTATGGGTTTGATCTTAAAGTCTTCTTCAATCATTGTTTAAATCCTGAACAAAATCAATGACCATAAAAGTAATATGACCGTTCTAAATTAAAAAAAACCAAGCTCATGAAAACTGCAAGAATTACTTTAGCAATCAAATAACTAATGGGGAAAACACGTCTTAAAAGTCGAAGAAGACAAGATCAAGGATCTAAATTAGCCAAAATACTTATTGGGATATTGGCCACAATAGGTGTCATTGATACAGCTTCAATAACATTAACTAGATGGGGGGTCATAACTTCTCTTGCTTGCCCTGGAAATGCACAAGGCTGTGATCAAGTTTTAAATAGTCCTTGGGGGACTATTTTCGAATTAAATAATTTTTCGGTTCCTCTATCTTTTATAGGTTTTTTAGGCTACTCAACAGTACTTATACTTTCCATAATTCCATTTTTCCCATGGTTAACTAGAGAAAAAATAGATTTTTCAAGAATCGCATGGTGGTCTTTATTTTGTATTTCAACTTGCATGACTGCTTTTAGCTTTTTGCTAATGGGAATAATGGTCATACAAATAAAAGCTTTATGTTTTTTCTGTATTCTATCAGCTTTAATTTCGAGCTTTATTTTACTTTTAACAATCATTGGAGGGGGCTGGGAAGAAAGACGAGACTTGATTGTTAGAGGAGTAATTATATCTCTAATAGTATTGTTAGGAGGTTTAATTTGGTCATCTTCAGTCAACCCAAACAAAACAGAAGTATCTATTAATAGCCAAGGAGTCTCACCCCAAGTCGAAAGCAAGAGTAAGCCTGCATCAATTGAACTAGCAAAATATTTAACTGAAAAAAATATTATTTTATATAATGCATATTGGTGCCCACATTGTCATGAACAAAAAGAACTATTTGGCAATGAAGCAACAAAGAGTCTGATTTTAATTGAATGTGCACAAGATGGGAAAAATAACAAATTTGAACTGTGCCAAAGCAAGTTTATAACTAGCTTTCCATCCTGGGAAATAAATGGTCAAATAATAACTGGGGTGAAGAGTTTAAATGAATTAGCAAATATGAGTGGCTATTCTGGTTCACGAGACTTTTAATTTATCTTATTATCTAACAGCTCTTGTAGAGATCGTCTTTCCTTTTACTTGACTTGAATGGCACGTCCAATAAGGTAATGGTATAGGAGAATCTAATCTATAATGACCTCCTCTACTTTCAGACCTAAACAAGCAAGCATTTAAGGTTAATAAGCTTGTTAATTGACGATGATTTAAATCCAGAGCAAGATTTATATTTTTGCGATTAGTTTCATTAAAAGAATTGCAAATATTAGGTTTTTGATTGCTAACCAAATTTAACAATGGATGTTTTGATAAATTATCAAAATCTAAGCTTATTGAATTTACAGCAATTTGCATACCTTTTTGAGAGCGATTCACACCTACTTCTTTCCAAAATAACTTTCTTAAATCTTCAATGGCAATTTTTAAATGATGTTCATCATAAGTTTTATCTATTATTAAATCAGATTGAATATCTTGACAATCTTTAAAATCAACATTTAAAAATGTTGAGCTTAATAGCTCAATGCATGACATTTGCTTAGCAAAAACAAGACATTCCATCAAAGAATTACTTGCTAATCTATTAGCTCCATGTAAACCAGTACATGCAACTTCTCCCACTGCATAAAGTCCTGGAAGTGAAGTAGAGGCATTTAAATTTGTTGCAACACCACCCATCCAATAATGAGCGGCAGGCGCAACAGGAATTAAATGTTTTAATGGATCTATTCCAACATCTCTGCATCTTTGAATAATTGCAGGGAAACGTGAATAAAGTTTTTGCGAAGGAATACCCATTAAATTAAGTCCTACATGACTGACTCCTTGAGCTTGCATCGTGTTTTGAAGAGCACGACTAACTTGATCTCTTGGAGCTAAATCTTTATTTATCAGATGCGAAACAGGGCTATTCCCATGACAATCAACTAATACACCCCCTTCTCCTCTAACTGCTTCCGAAATCAAAAAAGAAGGAAGTCCTTCAAGCGTTAAAGCAGTAGGATGAAATTGAAAAAATTCAAGATCTTCAAGAGCTGCTCCGGCTTTCCAAGCAAGAGCTAAACCTTCTCCACATGCTTGAGCAGGATTTGTAGTATTTGCAAATAAATGACCACCACCACCAGTAGCTAAAACCACTGCTCGAGAAGGTATCCAATAGAGTAATGGCCCATCTAAAACTTGTACACCTCGGCAACAATCATTTTCAACCCATAATTGAGTCACTCTTAC
Organism: Prochlorococcus marinus str. MIT 0918; assembly: GCF_027359415.1. NCBI lineage: Bacteria > Bacillati > Cyanobacteriota > Cyanophyceae > Synechococcales > Prochlorococcaceae > Prochlorococcus > Prochlorococcus marinus. The sequence goes on along the minus strand of NZ_CP114780.1, from coordinate 1,382,944 downwards.
TCCTCGTCGATGAAGAATATTCGACTTTTGTTCGACTTGTTCTCTAAGAACATCCACTAAGGCTCTACCAGTTTGATCCTTGACATGTAAAACACGCCTAATAGTATGTGCTGCCTCTAATGTTGTAGATAAGCTTCCATTCGAATCTCTATCAAACTCCATTCCTAATGCCTTAAGTCTATCTACACATTGAGGAGCTTGTTGCACAAGAAAATTTACAGCATCCATATCACATAAACCACACCCTGCTTTAGACGTATCTTCCGCATGCAATAGAAAGCTATCTTCTTGCCTAGTGACTGCTGCAATACCTCCCTGCGCCCATCTACTTGCTGAACTTTTACTAGTATTTCGATTCAAAAGCAATACTTTTAAATGCTTCGGCAACTCAAGACATGTCATTAAACCCGCTGCTCCTGCACCGATAACAATTACATCCCAAGGCCCTTTAGGAATGGGATGTGAATTAATAGATAAGTTCATAAAATATTTAAGGTTTCTTAAATCAATCCACTTAATTTTGGCTGAATTATAGTAGTTACAAGAAATAAACCATCTACCCAAAGTGTTGTTGTTAAAGCAGCACCTGCTACAAGCCATACAGCTCCTGCAGGAGAATTAAGAGTACCTCTTTGATTCATTTGATCTGCAAGAAAAATAATTAATAAACCGGCCACAACAAGACAAAACAAAGATAAGGGATTTAAAAGCTGAATTGAAGTTGCATTTAGTTTATCTGCAGCATCTTCTAAAGATGCTGCTACCACATCAGGCCAAGCATCTATAACCCCTGTTATAACCATCATCAAGTCCGTAAAAGCTGTTCCAAGTAAACATGCCAAATAAAAACCAGATCCAATTCTCCATTTTGTTGACAATCCAACAAAAGCCAATGGAAGAGCTACTGCCTCAACAGGAAGATGAAGTACAGGATACATTCTCAACCATCCCCAAAATAAACATCCTCCTAACCAACTCCCACTAACACCTACAAGCAAAGATCCAACCTTAGTCCATTTATTGCCAACAAACTGAACTAAAGAGGAACCTAAACCCAGTAAAACAAAAGTAAACAACAATGCTGAAAAAGGATAAAAATGAACCCAAGGCGCCTGAAGGAAAACTGGCAAAACGACACAAGAGCTAGCCCAAAACCTCAAGGTACTTGGCCTAGATAAATACTCCTTAGAGAAGCCTGAAGAAGTGTTAGTAGCAAAAAAGGAGCTCAGAACAAAATCAAGTAAAATTGTTTTTTAAGCCTGAATGCATAGGAGAATTGACTCGCATAACAGTCCTATTGCAAGATTTAAAGACTTTACTTTTTTGATGGCATAAAGTTGCTTCTTAAATAAAAAACTATAACCTTCTATATTTGTTGAAGGACTCAAATAATCTATTGGTTAGGACTGGCAAACTAAAAGTAAGGTTTATGTAATCTGTGTGGAATGAAATTTCTCCAGAGATAGATCTCTCAGCAATTCGCGAGAAATCTAATAATTATGGGCCCAAACCTGCCTTAGTGGAATCTGTAGAACCAGGTTCTATAGGGGAAGAACTCGGGTTTGAAGCAGGTGACAAATTGGTTAGTGTAAATGGAATCAAACCTAGAGACCTGATTGATTACCGATATTTAACAGCTGAGGAAACATTAGACCTAGAAATACTAGATAAAAATGAAGTTATTCATAAAATACAAATTGAAAAAGATGTAGATGAAGGCCTAGGAATTAATTTTTCAGAATCATTATTTGACGGACTAAAGCAATGCAATAATGACTGTCCTTTTTGTTTTATAGACCAACAACCCTCAGGGCATCGAGAAAGTTTATACCTGAAAGATGATGATTATCGGTTGAGTTTTCTTTATGGATCTTATTTAACTCTGACAAATTTAACTGAAAAGGATTGGTTACGTATTGAGAAGCAAAGATTATCACCACTCTTTATATCTATTCACTCAACTAATGAAAAATTAAGAATCAAATTATTAAAAAATCCTAGAGCAGGAATGATAATGGAACAAATTCAATGGTTTGCAAAAAGAAAACTTCAATTACATGCACAAATAGTTGTATGTCCTGGAATAAATGATGGGGAAAATCTGAAAAATACATTAAATGACCTTTTTGAATATGGAAAAAGTCAGTTCCCAACAATACTTTCTACAGCAATAGTTCCAGTTGGCTTGACACGTTTTCGCCCAAACAATGACAATCTCAAACCTGTAACGAGTGAATGTGCAAAAGAAATAATTAACTTAGTGGAAGAATTACAAGTTAAGTATCAAACCTCTCTTGGATCTCGCTTTGCTTGGCTATCTGATGAATGGTATTTATTAGCCAATAAAAAGCTACCAAAAAGATTAGAGTATGAAGATATGCCTCAAGAAGAAAATGGTGTTGGAAGTATTCGGTCTTTTCTAGAAAGCATGAATAACGCAACAAAAAAACTTCCTAAAAAAATATCCATTGATAAGAATTACAGTTGGGTAGTAGGGAAACTAGTTGAACAAGCTCTTCATCCTATTGTAGAAAAAATCAATAGAATCGAAGGTTTATCCTTAAAAATGTATGGATTAAATAGCCCTTACTGGGGACAAGAAAAAGTAGTAACAGGTTTATTAACAGGTCAAGACCTAATAGATGGATTAAAGGGTGAAACTCTTGGGGATAAACTATTGCTACCTTCTATAATGCTTCGGAATGGTGAATCAACATTCCTTGATGACATGACAGTTAAACAAGTAGAAAAGAACTTAAGAACACCGATAAAAGTTGTTTATGGAGCCGATGACTTAATTAAGCAAATCATAGAAGTCCATTAAAATATGAACACTCTTATCCCAAGAACTATCATAAAAAGAGTATTGCATCAAATAGTATTCTTTTCTTTAATAATAAATCATGGTGATCACATTGCTCTAGCAAATCAATTGAATTTGCAAAACAAAAACAGTTCTGAAAATAAATTATCATTTAAAACAAAGAAAATACTGAAAGATTTTGTTCAATATCAGAAAATAAAAAATGATAAGTTACAATGGATTGATAATATTAAAGTAAATAAAAAGGAAATAATCTCACTGAAAAATCTAGAAGAAATATTAAAGGAGAACAATCCAGAATTACAAATTCTAAAAAGTCGCATACAACAATCAAAATACTTATTAAAAAGCAGGTTGTCTGAGTGGTACCCTAAGCTAAATCTAACAAGCGCAGGTCTACCTAAATACTTAAGCGGCAATACATATAATGAATTAGGAACTGATACTTCTAGCAGTCAAAGCAAAGCAAGTATAAATGCAAAACTACAGTGGGACTTAATTAATCCATTAAGAATTAAGGAAATTGAAAATGCAAGAAATAATTTAGAGAACGAAAAAATTATTTATTCTATTAAATACCGTGATTTAAACCTAAAAGCTCATGATGCTTTTTTTAAATTACAAAAATCAAGACAAGATATTCTGATTGCTGAACAATCTCTAAAGACTTCAGAGATTTTATTAAAGGAAGCCAATATAAGATTAGAAAGTGGCATAGGTACGAAATTAGAAGTTTTAGAGGCCAAAACACAACTATCTAATGACAAGCAATTCTTAGCAGAGAAACATGGAATTCAAAAGATTGATGAGAGAAAACTGGCTCAATTACTATATCTAAAACCAAATACCTCACCTCAAATAGAAGAAATTCCAGCAATTATTGGTGTGTGGAAAGCATCTATTGAAGAAAGTGTGATTTCATCATATTTATATAGAGAAGAAATCGAACAATTACTTTTAAAAGTTTCTATTAATAATAATAAAGCAAAAATAGCTTTAGCAAGAAATAAACCAAAGGTTTCTATTTATAATAGTTTTGAAAGCTCAATCGCAAAGGGTGAAATAATTTCTCAATCTCCTAGATCTAGTAACACTATAAAAAGCCATAATAATACAATTGGTCTTCAATTTGAATGGCCTATATTTGATGGTGGATATGCAAAAGCAAATTATAATGCTAGTAAAGAAAAAGCAAAAGAAATAGAAGCAGAAATATTAGTGAAAAGAGCAGAGATAAGAAAAGAAATAGAAGAGATTTTTTATAATTTAGAAATAGCAAAGAACAAAATAAAAAATACATATAATAGTATTCAATCTACTAGAGAATCTTTAAGACTATCCTACTTAAGATTAAAAGAAGGTATTGCAACGCAACGTGAGGTAGTGAATAACCAAAAGGATGTTACTCAAGCAGAAGTTAATTATATAAAAGCAATAACAGATTATAATACCAATTTAATATATTTAAAAAACAAAACAGGCATTAATAGTCTTAAAAATTGTCCACGTCCAGAAAACTCGACCAAAAGTTTAAAGACAAACAATTTATCTTCACATCAATCCCAAGACTCTCTATTATTAATTTCATCATGCATGAAATTCTTATAGTTCTACATTTATGGAAAGTAATCAACCAAAACCACTTAGCTTAAATCAACTCAAAGAACTTCATTCGTTAGTAGACGAAGTATCTCAACGACAATTAATGGATTTCGGGCAAATCAATACTGAATTAAAGCCTGATGGGACACTAATAACGAGCTGTGATAGATGGAGTGATAAAAAAATAGTTGATGGTATCTCTAAAATAACTTCAAATCAAGAAGGTATTCTAAGTGAAGAAGGTTCAAAATTAGTTCCTTCTTCAGAAGCATATTGGATAGTTGATCCACTAGATGGGACTACAAACTTTGCTGCAGGAATTCCTTTCTGGGCGATTTCTATTGCACGTTTTATAGAAGGAAAAGCAGAAACAGCAATACTTGATATTCCAGCTTTAAAAAAAAGAATTACTGCAATTAAAAGTAAAGGAGTATTTATTAATAATAAGCAAATACTTTCAAAAAATAATAATCTATCTAAAAGTGATTGTGTATCTGTTTGTAGTCGATCAATAAATATTTTACAGAAAAAAACTCAGCAAAAATTCCCTGGAAAAATAAGACTTCTAGGTGTATCTAGCTTAAATCTTACAAGCGTAGCACTGGGACAAACTTTTGGAGCAATAGAAGCAACCCCAAAAATATGGGATTTAGCTGCAGCATTATTAATTTTAAATGAACTTAATTGCGATATCAAATGGTTAGATATGAATCCTAATAGTATTAAAGCTGGCGATGACCTAACATCAGTGAATTTTCCATTAATTGCGGCAGAATCAAAGCAAGGTCTGGAACTACTAAGTCCATGGGGAGATGTATTAGTGAATCAAATATCTCATGCAAAATAATTATTATTTAAATATATAATATGCTGGTCAAGCTAAACATTCCATGATATTTCCACTAACATTAAAAGATGTGATTCTCTAAATAGTGCTAATTCAAACCAGAAAGGGCATTCGTTGGTTTCTTAAAAGTTTGTGGAAAGCATCGCAAAGATGGAATCGTTGTGATTGTATTGATCTAAGTGCAGCCTTTGCATATTATACTCTTCAGTCTTTTTTCCCAATTTTAATAATTTCATTATCACTGGCGTCATGGTTTCTAGGAAAGCAAGAAGGATTAGATCAACAAATTATTGGCTTAGCCGCTCAGGTATTACCACCTTCAGTAGTTGGCCTAGTAGAAACAACATTAACCAAACTAGTTAATCAAGGTTTTGGTGCTGGAATATTAGGAGCTTTCTTTTTAATTATCACTGCTGGAAATGCATATTTAACTCTACAAAGAGGAGCCGATAGACTATGGGAAGATGCTTTACCATCAGATACAAGTCCTATACCTTTACGCACACAAGCTTTTCGCTTAATTCGTAATCGAATAGAAGCATTTCTAGTTGTACTTTTGGTTGGACTATTAATGGTACTTGATGAAATAGGTTCATATCTCAAAATGATTCCAAGCGCAGTTTGGACAGATTTAAAAGATAACAGTCCACAATTAACAAATACTTTATCAAAGATACCTTTTATTGAAGCTGGTCAAATATTATTTCCATTCATAGGATTTACAATAATGGCATTATTACTTCAGGCTTTAGTACCACGAAGAAGAATACCAATTAGACCTCTAATTCCAGGTGCAATAATGATTGGTACATTACTTACTCTATTAAATTCTGCAGTAACAAGAACAATTCTTTCACTTGGTTCACGTTTTCAGGCATATGGAATTATAAGTGGGGTTCTTGTTTTAACACTATGGATTTGGATTGTAGGTTTAATTATTTATTTTGGTCAATGTTGGAGTGTGGGATTAGTTTCACAGAAAATTAATAGACATAAATTAATTACAATGTTATGAACAGAGGTTACTCCTTTATTATATTTTCAATTCTTTTACTTTTCCTACTTCCTACACCATTAGGAAGATTATTTATAGATATGGCTGGAGGGATAATGATATTATTGGTTATAATAATTTTTACCATAACTGGTGCCAGTTGGTTAGCAATTAGAAATTTTAAATCAAATTTAAAAACCTGCTCAAATTGTGGTGCATCATATTTTTCTCAACAAGAAATTTGTCCTCTATGTAATACAAATCAAAGTAATAATAATACAAGCTATGAAGGAAATCTACCTGCAAGTTCGGCAACTATTGATATTAAAGCTGAAGAAACTAAATAAACTTTATTCTATTTGATTAGGATCAATTGTAATAATTTCTTGCTCTATGTTAGATAATAACTTCTCACAATGTTTAAGGTATAAACTTGCTTCCTGATAACTTTGTTGTAGATCCTCTATTATGAAATTTTCACTTTGTAATTTATTTAATATATCATCTAATTTATTCAGAGATTCTTCATAAGATAATTTTTCAAGCTTAGAATAAAATGAATCATTCTTTTTTTTAGCATTATTATTTGAAGGAAGGTTTTGATTCTTATTTTTTAAATTCATTTTTGATTAATAATAATTATTTGATATCTGTAAAAATAGACTTAACTACTGAATCAGTATAACCATCATTAAATTGAATAGTTAACTCATCATTGATTTTAACATCATTAATAGTTTTTATTAATCTGCCTTTTTTATTTCTTACTATAGAAAAACCTCGTTTTAACAAATTATAAGGAGACACTGCCATTAATAACTTTCCTCGCTGAACTAATTGACTCTTAAATTTATTAAGTAATAAATGCGGATGCAAATCAACTCTCAATTTTTTTCGTCTCTCTATTATTCGATCTTTTTTATTTTGAATCAGCCATGAACAATAATCTTGTAATCTTTGCCTGATCTGAGTGCACTGATTTAATGCCATTTCTCTATGTGGTAACAAATCAACTATTGCCGCTGTTGGAGTAGCTGAGCGATGATCTGCAACAAGATCTGCAACGGTCAAATCATCCTCATGACCAAGTCCTGTAATCACGGGAATAGGAAAATTTGCTAGTAAGCGGCAAAGAGGTTCATCATCAAACACCATTAAATCTTCTCTACTTCCTCCTCCTCTTGCTAAAACTAAAACGTCTACTTTTAACTGAACGTAAGAACCAGAGATATATCCTAAAACAGCATTAATTTTTTTCGCTACTTCTCCTTGAACAGGAATCGGGAAAACCAATAATTTCGCAAGTGGCCATCTTTCTTGAGCAGTACGTATCATATCTGCATAAGCAGAGCTAGGAACGCTAGTACAAATAGCAATACATCTAGGGAAACTTGGTAAAGCCCTTCTTCTTGAATCCTCAAGAAGTCCATCTTTCATTAAATTAGATCGAACTACTTCAAATTTTCTAAGAACAGTTGAAATTGTTGGTCTAATTTGAAGTACTTGAACTACTAAAGTTGCTCTATTTTCCCAAAAATTTAATTTTCCTAGAATTTCAACTCCATCTTGATCAAGAGGTCGATAATCAAGGTCTTTTAAACATGAAGACCAAATCACACTAGAAATACTTGCTTTACCATCAGTGAGAGTTAGCCATAAATGACCATTTTTTAACTGAGACTTTGATACAGTTGCATGCAACAAAAATCTGGGAGGAAATCCTCTTGAAAGCAAATTCCCAATTGCTTGATTGAGATCTTGTACTGAAAAATGTGGAAATGATTCGATATTCAAATTATCCTTTCAAACAGTTCAATGTTAAATAGCTTCGAACATAGGATTGGCAATCAACCAAAACCAATTTGACCAAGAATTCCTTGCCCAGTAAGCAATTCAGTGCTTAATCCAACAACAATTCCAAGCATTGCTAATCTTCCATTCCAAATTTCAGCATAATTTACAAATCCATAACGAGGTTCAATATCTTCAAGTGGCATGATCTTCATGATAATTATCTCAATTGTATCTAGTGAATTAAAAAAAAGTTGTTTATCACGGAAAAAGACCATGAAAGTCTTTAACGAACGTGGCGAGAGCCATCAACTGGATGATAATCCTCACCTGTCAGTTCCTCATAAATAATTGCAGGAAGACCAGTCTCAAACATTGTTTGCAAAGCTTCTTTTAAATAAGGGTTCCATCCACCTGTGCTTACTTTGCCATGACGAACAGTCCAATCCCATGTTCCTTGAAGATCTCGAGGAATTCTTCCTTCTCTATCCCTACGAGCTACTAAATCAAGAGACTCAACTAAACCAACTTGTATAGGTTGTTTCCCATAAGCTGGAGTAAGGCTTAATTCAAGACGAACAGGGTCTTCTTTTAATAAACTCAATCGAAATCTTGGAGGAAGCCTCAAAGATTTAATTACTGCTGCAACAATGCGTGTCCTTTGCTCCACAAAAACCCCCTGGAAAATTCAATGAATACTTATAGGTATTAAGAATCTCACATCTTTTATTCAGAAGAAGACTCTGTTTGCTTTGGAGGATCTAAATCATTGGAAAATCTAACTGTAAGAAGATCCTCATCAGTTATTTTTCCATCTTTATTGAGCAATTCTGGATGAATTGTAAATCGACCGGTTCGATCTTTAGAACTCTGAAAACTCGGATCTTTTAGATCTTGAAAAGCAAAAAAGCCTTTAGACATAACACGGAATGCTTGCCATAAAAGGACTATAACAACAAAAGCGTATACAAATGGGAAAATTGAACTTGCCATGATTTCAAAAATATCAAAAACGGTTAGGTTGCGATATAACTAAAATAATAAACAAAAACTACGCATATTTGTTGAAAGAATACTTGATCAACAAGATACTAATGATAAAGAGCCCTTATTTATGAATTGACTAATGCTTAAATCTTTTTCTTGTTAAAAATATGAAAAACTCTATTTCATAACTAAACTCTTCATAATGGTTGTCATAAAATGAATGCAAAAAACCTTTTCCAACTCCCCTGAAATCAAAGAAAACAAGTAAAATGGCAATTAAAACCTTTTTTGTTATTGCAAAGAAATCTAAGCGTTTCTCTATATATAGTCTGAGCATTATAATTTTAGGGATACAAATTATCTCAAATATAGCTACGCCAATAGTTTCAGCAAAAGACATAAAAGATTTATATAAGCAAACTTCATCAAAAAAATCATTTGTAACTGAGGCAATCAGAAAAAGTGCTCCTGCTGTTGTGACCATTGAAACTCAAAAAAGAGTATTAAATAATCATCGAAATATTATGCCAAGAGGATTATTAATAGACCCATATTTCGAAAGATTTTTTGGTATGCCAAACATGAATTATCCTCGATCAAGTATTCAAAGAGGACAAGGCAGTGGAGTCATATTTTCTTCAAAAGGTTATATATTAACAAATGCTCATGTTGTAGAAAATATAGATACTTTAACGATAGGTCTTTCTGATGGGAGAAGAGTTTCAGGTCGTCTAATTGGGCAAGATTCTCTTACTGATCTAGCAGTAATTAAGATTGATCAAATTGGAAGATGGCCTAAGGCATCTTTAGGAGATTCTAGTGAAATTGAAGTTGGTGATTGGGCAATTGCTGTAGGTAATCCTTATGGCTTAGAAAAAACAGTAACATTAGGCATTATTAGTAATTTAAATAGAAATGTTAACCAACTAGGTATATCAGATAAACGTCTGAATTTAATACAAACAGATGCTGCAATTAACCCTGGAAACTCGGGTGGACCATTATTAAATTCAGATGGAGAGGTTATTGGAATTAACACTCTTGTGCGATCTGGACCTGGAGCAGGGTTAGGATTTGCTATACCAATAAATACAGCAATATCGATTGCCAATCAGTTAGTTTCCATAGGTAAAGCTATTCATCCTATGATTGGCGTCAATCTATCTTATAGAAATGATTATCTAAGAGTAAATAAAAAAAACAAAGGTGACTTAAAAGGAGCAGTAATTATATATATTTTACCTGGCGGTCCAGCATACAAGAAAGGACTAAATATTAACGATATTATTATTAGTGTAAATGGCAAAGAAATTATTGGGCCTAATGATGTTGTTAAGGCTATTAGTAATAATGGAATAAAAGAAGCTATGGCCTTTACAATAATTAGAAATCAAAGAAAATTAAAATTTTATATTACACCAACTGATCTACAAACTTTAAAGCCACGTTAGTGATTTTCTCAGATTAGAGATTAACTTAATTAGTTATTCTTTTTCTTAATAGATTTCTTTTTCCTTTTCAAGTCTCTCTTTAAAAGTCTTTTGGCTTCCTTTTTAGCATCTTCCAATAATTTAACTGCTTCTTCTTCTTGCTGTTTTTTCTTCTCTAAATAATAATTATAATCACCTTGATAGATGAATAACTGACCATCTCTAATTTCAAGAATTTTATTAGCAACTTTCGAAATAAAATATCTATCATGTGAAACGACTATTAATGATCCTTGATATTCTCTAATAGCAGTTTCTAGCATTTCCTTAGCAGGGATATCCAAATGATTAGTTGGTTCATCCAAAAGTAAGAAGTTAAAGGGTTTAATGATAATTGCAGCCAAAGCAAGGCGGGCTTTTTCCCCTCCACTCAAATCTCCTACCTTCTTAAAAACATCTTCATTAGTAAAGCCAAAGTTGCCTAATAAAGATCGAACTTGTGTTTGGCTCCAATCAGGCACTATTGTAAATAAAGTATTAATAACAGTTTGCTGTAAATCAAGTGCTTCAGATTGATTTTGCTCGAAATAGCTTGGAATAACATTATGATTACCTATTTCTATTAAACCATCTTCATATTTCTCTATACCCATAATTAATCTCAATAATGTTGATTTCCCTGATCCATTGGGTCCTAAAATTGCAATATGATCACCTTTCTCAATTTCAAGTTCTGCACCAAGAAAAACAATATTCCCATCATATGTATGAGTTAAGTCTTTAATATTAACTATTTTTTTCCCTGATCTTGGTGATTCTTGAAAACTAAATCTAGGTTTTTTTAAATTGAAAATTGGAGACTCTATCTTTTCTATTTTATTTAACAATTTCTCACGGCTTTTTGCTTGTGTACTTCTTGTAGCACTTGCACGAAATCTATCAATATATTCTTGTTGAGATGTTAGTTCCTTTTGCTGTCTTTCAAAAGCAGATTTTAAAGAATCTTCTTCTAGACTTTTCTGCTCAATGTATGCAGTGTAGTTACCTATATATTTACGAGAAATACCCCTTTGTGTATGAACAATATGCGAACATATTTTATCTAAAAAGCGTCTATCATGGCTAATTATTATCATTGCAGTCTTTTGATCCAACAAATAATTTTCTAGCCATTCAATTGAATCTATATCTAAATGATTGGTTGGTTCATCTAATAATAAAACTTCTGGATCTTGAAGTAATATTTTCCCTAGAGCAATTCTCATTTGCCAGCCTCCTGAGAAATCTCCGACTAATCGATTTGCATCAGCGGAAGAAAATCCAATATTTGCTAATAATTTTTCAATCTTTGCTTCTAGTTCATAACCATGTAAAGCCTCAAACTGAAGCTGCAATTCTCCTAACTTTTTAATCAAAAAATCAAGATGTGTAGCATCTGTTTTAGCTTTAATAGAACCCATTAAAAGCTCTATTTCACGGATCTGATTTAATACTTCAGAGGCATCTGCAAATGCTTTGAAAAGTTCTTCTCTTACTGTTTGGTTGACATCAACATCAAATTCCTGCTGTAAATAAGCTATTCGAGGCTCACCTTCATATATAACTTCACCTGACGTGACTTCCTCTAAACCTGCAATGATCTTTAATTGAGTTGATTTTCCAGCGCCATTGACACCCACCAAACCAATACGTTGACCAGCTTTCAACTCCCAAGTTATGTCTTTGAGAACCTGAGCAGTAGGATAAATTTTACTAACCCGCTCAAGTCTGATCACTAATAATAAAGCTGAAGAAATACATAAAATTTACAGTGCTATAGGATAAAGAACTTAAAAGACCAACACTCCAAGTTTCCTGATCTTAAATAATGATTAGACTGGAACATATTACTGCTTTAGTTTTGGCAGCAGGATTGGCAATACCAAGCTACTGGTTCTTTTGGACTTTAGCTGGTGGTGGTGGGTATGAACAAAGAGAAATCAAAGAAATTCCTTTTAAATTAAAAAAAGAAAACTAAAGACCTCCTCTAGCTTTTATAAGCCATTGCTTCGTGTCTTTATCATCCAATTGTGAAAGATAATTTTTTACTTCTTGAGAAGTAACTGGTAAACCAAGCTCATCACCTAATTTGCAAATTGTTTTAAGCGCTCCATCTGGATCCTGAAGTGCCTGACGAAAAAGAGCTCGTCTATAAGTAGACTCTCCTTCAATACGTTTATAAAGTTCTGCAGCGTTGCTGCTCATTAGATTTGTTTTAACTCTTTTTACACACTATTCAATTACGCCACTTTTGGGCCAAAGTTTGAATCATGAAACTTAACTGATTCGGCATCTTTCATTCCTAAAGCAGAAGCATCTTTCATACTTCTTGCATCCATGCACAAAACTTTCCTTAATTGCGCAAAGTTTTCAGCTTGAAAAGCGCGACCTTCCTGATTAGCTGAATACTCTGCTTTTTGAAGTACGTGATGTAAATGGGTTAGAAGGTACGAGTCAATTACTGCAGAAACTAATACATCACTATTTTCTTTTCTTTGTCGGCATCTATTTCTAGAAACTTGATTGTTGAGTTGGTTCTCAACGATTTTGTTCTTCTGCGATCTCGTAGATGGAGGAAGAGTTGGTTTTTTAGTCATTGAAAGCTAGGAAGTGTGAGGAGCTTTTAAAGAAAAAGTTTTGCTAAATAGGCAAGACTTAAAAACTAAGGGATCAACCAATAGCGCTGAAAATCAAAAGCTAAAGTCATTGATCTTAAAATAATCATACTAAAGGATAGTATCCTTGACTATAAGTGTACACTAATTAGTACCGGTTACATTATTTGTGTCATGGCTACCCGGCAAAATTCATCCAACGGGAAGCCTAAATCTCCTAGGGTGCAAGTGGTACTTCCTGAACAATTATGTGAGCGACTAACTTTCTTAGCAGAACAAGAGTCTCGAACAGTAAGCAATATGGCAAAAGTACTCATACAAGAAGGCATAGAAAAAATGGAATCAGAAAATCTCGCCAAAAAAGAAAATATCAGCATCGAACGCAAGACCGATCAATTCCGATCATCACTCGAATCACAACCAGCACGACGACTCAGAGGAGCGCCAAAAAGAATCAGAATATATAAATCCTAAAAAAATTTTCAGTATGGATGTACCGCAATCCCAAGAACAGATGGTTTTTTTGCTCCAGTAATTGCAGAGGTCACGCAAGGTTTATTAAGAGTATGCCACCAAGCCAATAGAGCAAAGCCTATAGCTTCTCTAAATTGAACTGGAATACCAACTTCTTCAGTAGAAACAACTCTAATCCCCCTACATCTCTTTACAATTTCACTCATCAGAAAAAGGTTTTTACTTCCCCCTCCAGCCACGAACATTTCACCAGGTCTAATCAATTTCTTATTAAATAATCTTTCCAAGTCTTGAGCAACAATAGAAGCAGTAAAACTAGTAATAGTAGCTATTAAATCATTTTGATGAGATGAATTAATCACATCAATTCTACTTTCTAAATCTTTCAATCCAAATTTTTCTCGACCAGTTGATTTAGGTGGTAAAAGCTGAAAAAAAGGTTCCTGAAGCCAAGTATTAATTGCGTTCTCATCTGGAATCCCTTGTGAAGCAATCTTTCCATCACAATCATAATTTAATTTATTATGACTAATTTTCTGCACCGCAAGGTCTATCAAAGTATTTGCGGGGCCAATATCCCAGCCCAAAACTGCAGATGTAGATCCAAAACCAGATTTAGGTGGAATTAGGGAAAGATTCGCTATGCCTCCCAAATTCAGAACTGCTCTCCAAGTATTTCCTCTCCCTATTAACGAAGCATCCGATAATGGAGTCAACGGAGCACCTTGTCCACCTAAGGCAAGATCTTTAGCTCTAAAGTCATAAACAATAGTTTTCCCAAGAAGAATTGCTAATAAAGGAGCTTGGAGCATCTGCAAACTCGCTCCCCTATACAAATCTTTTGGCGGTCGATGATACAGAGTCTGTCCATGGCATCCAACAACGTTGGAAATACCAGATTGATCACAACTCTTGGCTGCTAGACAATAAGTCTCCGTAATACTCTCTGAAATTTCAAGCCATTGAGAGGATTGCAATTGCAGGCCTTGACCTACATCAATAATGGTTTTTTTTAAATTAGAAGGATATTTCAGTGAAACTGTATTGATTAATTTCCATCGTGGATTATTTGCATTGCCTTCAAAATGTACTAAAGCAGCATCTACACCATCAGCACTTGTGCCACTCATTAAACCCAAAAAATACATTCAGACTTGAGGTAATTTCTGTAAATCTTCCATTAATCCCATTACAACCAATACATGGTCTTTTTCTAAAATATATTTTGCTGGAGGATTTACTGTTAATCGTTTCGCTGGTCCCGCAGCTAAAACATTCACTAAATAATTTTTACGAAGATTTAAATCTCTTAAAGAACAGCCTACAAAGATTTCTGGAACCTTAATTTCATCTATTCCTGTTTGATCATCTAGTTCTAACCTTTCAATTAAATTCGGCCGAACAAGTTCTAACCCTAATCGCTCACCTTGCATTCTAGAAGGGAAAACAACTCGGTCTGCACCGACCCTTTTCAACATTTTTTCATGCAAATCACTAGTTGCTCTGGCAATTACTTCATTCACTCGACTGCCTTCTGTATGTTTCGCAATCAGAGTCGTAGTAATACTTGCTTCTATTGGCTCACTAATCCCTACAACTACTGTTCCCATTTCAAGAACACCTGCTTCTCTCATAGAATCTTCATCAGTTGAATCAACTACCCTGGCTTCAATCGAAGGTTCTAATTGACGTAGATCATCTATTGCTTTCTCTGAAGAATCAACAGCAAGAACCTCTGCACCATTAAGAATTAATTCTCTACAAACAGCTGTACCAAAACGACCCACACCAACAACAGCAAATCCAAGAGCATCGCCCTCTTTTCTAGCCAACCATTGCCACCATTCACTCATCGTCTTGCCTCAAAAGTAAAAGATTTAAACATAAAGATCCTCACGTGGGTAACCGATGCGATTTAGATGTTGATTTTTTCCTCTGTTCAGAGCTTGCCAAATCGCACTTAATAATAAGAGTATGCCTAATCTTCCTACAAACATACCAATAACTAATATTAATTGACCAAAATAACCCAAATTTTTCGTAACACCAATATCAAACCCCACTGTTGCAAAAGCTGAAATGCAGGTAAATAAAATTTCAAGAAAAGAAAAATCTTGATTTACATCAAAACTACTAGTCATGGTAATCATCAAAGCCATTAATAAAACAAATAAAATCGAACCAACTGTAATTCCTACAGCCTTTAAAACTATCTTGTCAGAAATTTTTCGATTCCGAATTACTACATTATCTTGTCCCCTTAAAGTTGATCTAGTTGCAGCCATCAAAGCGGCTACTGTTGTTGTTTTAATTCCTCCCCCTGTTCCTCCTGGACTGGCTCCTATAAACATTAATGTCATCAAGAGCAGTAAACCTGAATCAGAAATGGTATGAATAGAAATAGGCATGCTTGTAAAGCCTGCTGTTCTTGCACTTACAGCTGCAAACAATGCAGTACTGATTCGATTAGGGAAATCAATGCTACTAAAGAAAGCACCTTGTCCAATAGATTCAGTAATTAGCAATCCAAAACTACCCAAAGCTATAAGAAATATTGAGGTTCTTATTACTAAACGTGTATGAAGACTAAGTTTACGAAAATGCAAATTTCTTCGGTTCATCCACAAATCACTCGTCACTCTCCATCCCAAACCTCCTAATAATATTAAAAAAATAATGACAAAATTAACTACTCCATTAGTTCGATAACCTTGCATACTTTCAGACCAAAGACCAAAGCCTGCATTGTTATATGCAGAAATGCTATGAAAAAATGCTGCCCATAATCTTTCGCCAAAATTGGGTATATCAGTGAAGCCAAAATAAAAAAGAATCAAGGCTCCAAAAACAATTAATATTGTTGCCGTAAGAGCAATACCTCGAAAAGTTCTCCCTACTCCTCCAACTCCAAATTCATCAAGAGTTTTTCCACGATCTAAGCGAGTACGCAACTCTGTTCCGCTTACAACAAACCCTTGCAAAAATGTAGTAATTGCCATTAATCCTAAACCTCCTATAAGGAGCATCAAAGCCAAAACAACTTGACCAAAGATAGTTAAATCTTTACCTATATCTATAATGGTCAACCCTGTGACAGTTACAGCAGAAGTAGCAGTAAAGAAAGATTCCCAAAGCCCAACATCTAAGTCAGAACAAATAGGTGTTGCTAGAAGAATCGTACCCAAAAGTATTACCAAAATTCCTGTTAGAACAGTAAATTGAGGAACAGTTAATCTGCGGTACCAAGCAAGTTTTCGACTGACTGAATTAGAAAATGACACAGATCAATAACTATCTAAGAATTAATCAATGAATACACATAATGATTGGTCTAATTCAAATGCCACCATATTGCCAAATTATTAATAAAGGAATAACTAATGTCATGATGAACGTAAGACCAAATCCATACCTTGTTACATCAAGAAATCGATAACGTCCTGGTCCAAAAACCATTAAGTTTGTCTGATAACCCATAGGAGTAAGAAAAGACTGGCTTGCACCAAATAAAACTGTCATCAAGAGAGCAGTGGGAGGTAAGTTCATTCCTGGAGCAAGTTGTACTGCAACTGGAGCCAATAAAGCTACAGAAGCAGCATTACTAATAAGTTGAGTGAATATAGTCGTTGAAAAGAAAACTACTAATACCCCCAAATATGTAGGTAAACCAACTAACCAATAATCAAGAGCACCAGCAAAAGCATCTGCAAGACCAGTAGATTGCATTGCGACGCTGAAACTAGAAAGAGAACCCAACAAAAGAATTACATCAAGACGTATAGAACGTTGAACTTCAGCAGGCCTTAAACATCCACCAACCACCATTGCTATTACAGCAATTAAGACCGAAGCGACTAAAGGTAGCTTGGTAATAGTAGGCAATACAATCATTGCCATTGCTATTGCAATAGCAATGGGTTTTCGTTGCACAGTTGGCAAATCATTCTCAAGTTGATCAAGAACAAGCAGATCATTACTTGCTTGTAATCCACGAATCGAGTCAATTGGTGCCTGTAAAAGCAATACATCGCCTTCATGCAAAATGGCTTGTCCAAGACGTTCTTGCACAGTCTGTTGGCCTCTTCTTAATGCTAAAACAGTCGCATTATGACGCTGGCGAAATCTTAATTCTCTCAAGCTAGCACCAGCCAATGTTGAGCCAGCTGGAAGTAAAACCTCTACAGTTTTCTGTCCTTCAGCCAGAATTGGTTCAAATGCACTTTTAGAAGGATTATTTAACGAGCGCTGAGCTAATTGAATTGTATGTTCTTGCTGCAATCGTAAAAGATCAGAGCGAGTTACACGTAATAACAATCTATCTCCTGGTTCAATTGTTCGATCTGCAAGAGGGGGGAGAAGCCGTTCTCTTCCTCTTTGTAATTCAAGTACATCAACATCAAAGCGACGTTGTAAGCGACTGTTACGCAAAGATTGCCCTACCAATTCTGAATGATCAGGAATTGTTACCTCTGTAAAGTAGCCAATTTGATCAGGTCTACTACCAAACTCAGTACTTTCCCTACCTCTATCAGGCAAAAGCCAATCAGGGGCTAATAATAAATAAGATGTTCCTATCAACCATATTGGAACCCCTATTGCGGTAAAACTAAATAATTCCAAAGAACCATACCCAAGCTGAGCACTAATATCACTAACTAAAAGATTGACCGAACTTCCAAGTAACGTCAAAGTACCACCTAATAAAGTCGCAAAAGACAGTGGTAATAGAACCCTAGATGGAGAAAGATTGCGCTTAACACACCATGCTTCAATCACAGGTAACAAAGAAGCAACCACAGGTGTATTTGGAACAATCCCTGAAATAGGAGCGACAACGAAACCCAAAACCCCAATTAAACGTCGCGGTGTATTAATAGTTTCGAAAGATATTACTTCTCTCAGTCGATCTAAAGCACCACTTTTAAATAAAGCAGCAGAGACGGCAAACAAGCCCATCAAAGTAATAAGAGCAGGGCTACCAAACCCTGACAAAGCCTTTTGAGGTTCTAAAACCCCTGTTGCCATTAAGAGAGAAACACTTAAAAGTCCGGTCAGCTCAGGAGCAAGAAAACCACTAATAAAAAGCAATACAGCTAAAAATAAAACCCCTAAGGTAATTAGTGCTTGAGGATTCTCTAAAACAGCACTTAATTCATTCATATTGGTCTGATTGCATTTTGTGCATCAATGAGTATTCCTTAAGAAATGAAACTAGAAGTGAAACATAAGAATTCATCCTTAATTAATATTCTCTCAACTAAATTGATTTCTCACCATGGCTTAGTAACCAAGCTCCCACAGAACGAACGCTCAAAGATAGATTGGGCATTTTGGATAAATACGCCATACGTCGAATTTTAAAAGCAAGGGATCCAGAAAGTGTAAAACCCATTCCAGTAATCGTGGCTTCACCAATGCCTAAACTAAGCATTTCTCCACGATCAACATATTCAAAAGATTTTGAAGATTTACCTTCATTATTAGCAATAATATTCTGTGCAACTAGTTCGCCTTGTTGCATTGCAATCTGAGCATTAGATGGAAGCGTACATTCTTCACTCAAAGCAACATCACCAATAGCAAAAACATTGTCATGACCGGAAATTCTTAATGTCGAATCTATACACAATCTCCCATCCTTCGATAAAAATTTATTTAGTCCATCAGGCAAAGAAGCCTTGACACCAGCAGTCCAAAACAAACCTTGATGCCTTAAACAAGAAATTTCTGGAGGGTTAATATCACATTTTTCCATCTCGACCATATTTTCACTTAGCTTCAAAACACGTGTATTTAAATGTAATTGAATCGATCTTTTCCTTAAAGCCTGTTCCGCTTGATCCTGATTAAAAGATTTTCCATTCAGTAATACTCGTTCACTAATATCGATTAGATGAATAGTAATACGATCCTCTAAAAGATCTGATATCTTACAAGCCAGTTCAATTCCTGTTGCTCCAGCACCGACAATTACCAAATCCTGTGAATAATTTGTAGAATTGTTTATTTTGGAAATTAATTGTTTAATTTCAGATACATCTTCATATCTATTAAACGTTGAACTATATTCATTCACTCCTTCAATACCATAATTATTAGGCTTTGCACCAGTAGCAAGAACTAACTGTCCATAAGCTATCTTCTCACCAGAACTAGTTAAAACAGAATTATCTATCAAATCAATTTTCTCAACAAATTGTTCAACTAATACAATACCTCTCTGTGAAACTAAAGTTTTATAAAAAGGTGCGACTTCCCATGCTTTCAATTCATCGCTTAAGAGTTCATATAATAACGGTAAAAAGATGAACCTCTTACGAGGTTCAATCAAAATTATAGGAGGACGTTCTGAATAATTACTTAAAGTCAATGCTGTAGTTAACCCACCAAATCCTCCACCTACAACTACAACAGGATTACTATAAGAAGCATTATTAGTCATCTGAAGAATACCTAAGATGATTGAGAGAACCTAATTGAGGCTCATTGCAAGCAACAATGAATGATGATACTGACATGACACCTGATAAATCGAAAGAAATGGCATTCTCATGCATTCCCTTAAAAGATGCTAGAGAACATTTAAAACAAGTATCTCCCATAAAACGCCTAGCATGGGGTATTGAGCAATATGGAACAAAGCTTGCTTTAACTACAAGTTTTGGAATTCAATCATCTGTCTTACTACATATGGTTCATTTACTCAAAATGGGTAATCAAATAAAAATAATTTGGGTAGATACGGGATATCTTCCACCAGAAACATATCAATATGCAGAAGAGCTTATTAATTTACTTAAAATAGAGGTCACAGTTGTTCAAAGCAAACTTTCTCCGGCTAGAATGGAAGCTTTATATGGTCAGCTTTGGCAAACAAATTCTTCAAAAGATCTAGAAAAATATCATCAAATACGCAAAGTAGAACCATTAGAAGAGGCGCTAGAAGCATTTGGTATTAAATGCTGGGCCAGTGGAGTGAGAAGCAATCAAACTAATACTCGAAGTGCCATGACTCTTTTAGATCCAATTAGAGAACGTCTTTCACTAAGGCCAATTTTAGAGTGGTCTCAAAAAGACGTTTTTTATTATATGAAAGAGCATAATTTACCTGAACACCCTTTATTTAAAAAAGGATTCTCAACTATTGGTGATTGGCATTCAAGTGCACCAGATGGTCCGAATGTCACAGGGAGACAAACAAGGTTCGGAGGGCTCAAACAAGAATGTGGTATTCATATCTCAGAAAAAAAATAAAGAAGTCAAACAAAAGAAAGTGAATACTAAAAAGCATTGTCTTCTAATTGGTAATAGTCGTTGGCATTGGGCAGTCCAAAAGAACGAACATTGGCATTTCACCCATACCGCACCAGATATAAATAAAATCAATAATCTGAAAACATCCTTATGGAAATGGGCAGCAGTAGGTCCTATTCCGAAGTCCTTATTTTTAAATCCCAGTCAAGAAGTACAAATTGCAGATATTCCTCTTTTAAAGCCACCGAAATGGCTAGGTGTCGATAGAGCACTAGCAAGTTGGGCTGCATTCACTAAAGCGAAATCTAAAAACCTACATTCCAAAGGATTACTAGTTGCAGATGCAGGGACAATCTTAAGCCTGACAAAGATCACATCCAAAGGAGAGTTTGCAGGAGGCCAATTAGTTGCAGGATTAACATTACAAAGGTCTGCCATCGCATATGGCGCTGAAAAACTAAATCCAGTTACAAAAGAACACCTACCAAACAAAAAATTTCCTACATCGACAGAAGAAGCAATATTAAGAGGTAGTTTTCAAGCTCTCTTAGGAACACTCTTAGAAGCACAAAAAGACTCTCAAATGCCTCTTTGGTTATGTGGAGGAAACTCAAAAGAGCTTTTTGAAGCTCTAAAAATGCGCAATCTTGAGGTATATCATTTCCCCAACCTTGTTCTTGAAGGAATGGTCAACGTTAAAAATCTGAATTAATTCAAATTCAAATCAGAAACTATCTCATCAGCCATAGTAGCTGCTTTAACTTTTAAATAAATTAATTCCAAATTACCTTGATCATCTATGACAAACGTTTGCCTTTTCATTCCCATATACTCTTTTCCCATAAATTTTTTCAAGCCATAGCTGTCATAAGATGAAGCCACTGGACAAGGTTCTAAATCAGTAAGCAAAGTAAAAGGCAACTGATATTTATCAATAAACTTTGAATGTTTATTTGCAGGATCTTTACTAATTCCAAGTACTTTTATTTGATGTTCCTCAAAGAGGTTCCACCTATCACGAAAATTACAAGCTTCCTTCGTACAGCCTGGAGTATCATCTTTTGGATAAAAATAAACAACAACTCTCTGACCTTTAAATGATGACAGATTTACTACATTGCCATCTTGATCAGGGAGACTAAAATCCGGTGCTTTTTCACCAACTTGAAGAGACATTGCCATTAACTGAGGTATTAAACTCAAGAGTACTGCCTCTTTGGCTTATTCCTATAGAGTCCACAGCACAAGAAATTACTCCAGAGGAAACGAAAATAGCCAACTCTCTCTCTACAAAGCGGTCAAAAGAATATAAAATTACCAGAGGTTATGCACGTTTAATCTTATCTAAACTATTTAATATAGATCCTTTAAAAGTTCCTTTAAAAGCTTATCCAGGAAAAGCACCTAGTTTGCCAGAAGGGTTTGGATATATAAGTTTTAGTCACTGCAGAGATGCACTTCTAATAGCTTGGTCTCCTGAACAAGTAGGTGTGGATATTGAAAATAAGAATAGAAAATTTTCAAGGAAACTCATCGCAAGTCGATTCTATACTGATAAAGAAAATAATGCACTAATTCAATTAGAAAATAGTTTCTATGATTTAGAAGTTTTAAATATATGGGTAATGAAAGAAGCCTTGATAAAATGGCAAAGAGGGCGTTTATCTAAAGATTTAGGAGAATGGGAAATTGAACGAAAAACTAATATTGCAATTCACAAAAAACTAAATCACCATGTCAATGTATATCTAAAATCATATAAAAATTGGACAATTTCTACTGCATCTAATCAAAAAATATATAAAACTCAACCAATGCTATGTACATTTTAAATGATTGAATTCTAAATTATTGAATCAACAAAATGTATGACGTTATTTCTTATCAGACCAATGCTAAGTATTTATAAGTAAATATTAAGTTCCATTTTCTAATTGAATAGACTTCCTTTCATTTAACAGACTTTTTCTTTGCCCTTCCCAACCATTGGAACTAGGGTTCCAGAATCTTTTTTGATATAAATCTTCAGGTAAATAATTCTGAGCCACCCAATTATCTTTATAGTCATGAGGATATTTATAAATATTATCAGTTAATTTAGATTCATCTCTATGAAGATCACGAAGATGCTTTGGAACAGATTGATCATGAGCTTCTCTAACTATATTTTGCGCATCACGTATCGCCAAGACGCTATTACTTTTTTCCGTCGAAGCTAAATAAAGTGCTGCCTCAGTTAACAAATAAATTCCTTCAGGCAAGCCAACTCTATCAAAAGCACTAGCACAAGCCTCAACAACTACAATTGCATGAGGATCTGCCAAACCAATATCTTCCGCTGCGGAGATCAACATCCTTCTAAAAATATAATTAGGATGTTCTCCTGCTTCTAACATCCGAGCTAACCAAAACAAGGCTGCATCAGGATCAGAACCACGTAAAGATTTAATAAATGCGCTTATTGTATCAAAATGAGAATCTCCTTTCTTATCATACAAAATAGCCCTTTGTTGAATTGATTCTTCAGCAATTTGAAGGTCAATTTTAATGAGGCCATTTTGATCAGAAAGAGTGGTCTCCACTGCTAATTCAATAGCATTAAGTAAAGATCTAGCATCACCATTAGCAAATTCAACCAAATGATTTGCCGCATTCTTTGTAATCTCAATATTCTTATTTCCATAACCCTTATCTTCATCTTTTAAAGCTCGATCTAAGAGCCTATGAAGATCTTCTGGCTGTATCGCTTTCAAACGAAAAATTCTAGCTCGACTTACTAAAGCCTTATTAACTTCAAAATATGGATTCTCTGTAGTAGCTCCTATCAAAGTAAAAGTTCCATTTTCTACCCAAGGCAATAATGCATCTTGTTGAGCACTATTAAAACGATGAACCTCATCGAGAAACAAAATAGTCTTTACACCATATTTGCCTAATCTATCCTGTGCAGATTCAACTTCTTGTCTAATCTCCTTGACACCAGCTAAAACAGCATTCAATACACTTACATGAGAACGAGTATTAATAGCAATAATTTTTGCAAGAGTAGTTTTTCCCACACCAGGAGGTCCATGAAGAATAAGATTGCCCACTCGATCTGCTTCTATTGCCCTTCTTAAAAGGCGGCCTTCAGCAAGAATAGAGTTTTGACCGACAAATTCTTCAATGTTCCTCGGTCGAAGCCTATCGGCAAGAGGGGCCTCATTCTGAATGACTTGATCACGAGAAAAACTAAATAAATCGTTATCCAAAACAATTAAAAAAAGATCAAAAAGTAAGAACTGCTGTTAATTCAAGTAATAACTGTAGGAACCTGCATACCAGTTCTTTCCGTGATTTCTGCAAAAGAATCAATAGCCTGAATCATATCTGAAAGCGCATTTTGAGGATTTTGGTGCAAATTTCCCTGTGGAGATACATAACTTTCTAAATAGACTCGTAAAGTTGCACCTTTTGTGCCTGTACCAGATAAACGTAAAACTACTCTACTACCATCATCTAATAGAATTCTCAAACCTTGGCGAGTAGTAATTGAGCCATCCACAGGATCTTTATAAGTAAAGTTATCTGCTAATGAGACATTACGACCAGCAAAGGAACCTCCGATTAATGCAGGTAATTTGAATTCAGCTGTCTCATATAAATCATTGGCTATGTCATTCGAAATTGATTCATAATCATGTCTAGAATAATAATGACGTCCAAAGCGTCTCCAATGTAGATTCATTAGATCTTTTACAGAACACTTTTTCTCAGCCAAAATTTGCAACCAGAAAAGCACTGCCCATAACCCATCTTTTTCTCGCACATGATTGCTACCAGTACCAAAACTTTCTTCTCCACAAAGATTAATTTGGCCTGAATCTAAAAGATTCCCAAAAAATTTCCAACCAGTTGGAGTTTCAAAGCAGTCGATCCCTAAGTGCTTTGCAACAATATCTACAGCCGAGCTAGTTGGCATTGAACGAGCTACTCCTACTAATTTATTGGCATAAGCAGGAACGCAATGAGCATTCGCAGTTAATACAGCAAGACTATCACTGGGATTTACAAAACAATTGCGTCCTAAAATCATGTTCCTATCACCATCGCCATCACAAGCAGCTCCAAATGAATATTGTTCTCCATTAAGCAATAAATCAGCTAATTCTTTTGCATAAGTTAAATTAGGATCAGGATGACAACCTCCAAAATCTTCTAAGGGTATTGCATTTCTCACCGTCCCAGGCGAAGCACCCAAAATATCTTCAAACAACCTTTTAGCATAAGGCCCTGTTACAGCATTTAATGCATCAAATGCAATGCAAAAGTCATTTTTCAACAAAGAGCTAATTTTATCAAAATCAAAAGTCTTTTGCATTAACTCAATGTAATCGTCTATGCCATCAATCACGTCTATAGTCATTGAAGAAATATGATATTGGCCAGGCAAAGCAAGATCAATTGGCTGATGATTAATTATGTGATATGCATCCAGTTTTTTTGTATATGCATAAATTGCGTCTGTTAAAGATTCATTAGCTGGTCCTCCATTAGAACCATTAACTTTTACACCAAAATCCCCATCAGGGCCTCCTGAGTTATGACTAGCAGAAAGAATTATGCCGCCGACTGCTTGATGCATTCTAATTAAATTAGAAGCAGCTGGAGTAGAAAGAATGCCATCAACAGTTGTAATTATCCTTTTAACTTGATTTGCAGCTGCCATTCGAATAATGACATCAATAGCACTTCTATTTCCAAATCGACCATCCCCACCAATTACTAATACTCCTCCCTTAACCCCAGGAAGAGTTTGCAAAATTGACTCAATAAAGCTTTCTAAGTAATGAGGTTGTTGAAAATACTTTGTACTCTTACGTAAACCTGAAGTACCAGGCTTTTGATCATTAAAAGGAGTATTTAAAACTACCTTAAATTGATTATTGTCTAATGAAGAATCTTGAACAGGCATTAGAGAAAAAACATCTTACGATTAAATGAACTACTGAGAACCTTACTCAGCTTGATTTCAATGAGGCATCTCTGAGGTTCGAAGCATTGCTACAAACCATAGGATACTCAGAAACAGAGCAGCAAGAACACCAGAACTGATTCCAAAGCGACTAATAGTAATAGGTATTAGTAAAGGAAAAAGTATTGCACCTGCAAGAGGTGTAACTGCCACAAACCAACGCGCCATTTTACAGAATCAAAGCTTTAAAACCATTCTGACTTAGCCTTATCAATTGGATTTGTATTGTCTTGAGGAGTTACACGTTCAAACTTCATATTAATATTTCGCTTTTGTTCACCTTTCGCATCAGTGGCTTCAATTAGATAATTTTGTAATCCATCTCTAAAAGGAACTTGTAATCTAAAAGTTCCATCAGAAGCCAATGGAATATCTTCTCCACCTATTTTTAATTTCGCTGATGGATCTGTAGAACCATAAACAATTAATTCTGCATCTGCTATTAGCCAAAAAGACCTTTCTCTTGGTTGAACACCACCTACTCCAGATTCGTTGTGACCACTTGCCCAAAGTCCAGAGCCAGAATCACTTAATTCTGACAGAGAATCCTCAAAGGCACCGCGCTCTTGGAACTCTTCTGAACCTATACGAGATTTACGGAAATTAGTTGTAGCTGTTTTGTATAAGCGCTCATGTAATCCACTATCTCTTTGATCAGAAAAGAAATTATTTTCTTCCTCAACTACATCTTGGCTAGGAGTTGCATCCAAACTAAATGGAACAAATTGATCTAAGACCTGTTGACTAGGGTGCAATGAAGGTACTCTTGCAATTGAAGAAAAAGCTAATGAAATCCATTGTGATGAATGACGATACCCAAGCTCTACTTGATAATCCCTATCCCCAAGAGGAATAGGTAAATACCATTCAGTACTATGACTATCAACAATAATTTCTCTTAAAGTTCCTTTATTACTAAAGCCATTTTTTGTTCCAGTAGCGTCAGACAATCTTAAACAAAGTCTACTTGCACCTTGAGATTGAGCTTTTTTACGATCAGATTCTGAAATTTCCCAAAAAACATAGGCCCATTCAGGATCTCTAGGTAGAAACACAACCCTGGTTTCTTTCTTGAATTGAGAAAATGAATGGGATCCTAATTTTTCCTTTAGAGGATTTAAAGAAGAAAGAGATAATAATTTTTTTTCTGCTTGCTCTCTATCAGAATAAGCAGTGATTTCCTTAATTAATGAAGCTTTGGACTTACGACTATAAAGAGGGATCTTTAAATCACTCGCTTTAATCCGCAATTGACGAAGGGTTAAACGTGACAATAATTCTTTATCTTGGGCCACGTCTGTAGAACCTCCGTTTTTGTTCGGGATCAGTATGTTCTGATTTTCCTCATATTGGAAGTTTTTCGTGGCTGTGGTCAGCATCTACTGACTACAACAACAGATGGGGAAATTATGCAAGATCAGGAAAAGTCTTGCTATGAAAGAAGAGTTGAAAAAATCATTCAAAAAGAATAAATGAGTTTTTATAATTTATAAATAGGATCACAATCCTCCTGGAAAAGGAATTTTACTAGGAATTTTCCATATGTTTTCTTTGGGATCAATATAGAAATTTCCCTTCCTGTGCAGTATTCCGATCAATGAAGAAAATTAATTAAATGGTCAATTGTTAATTCCAAAGGAGAAATTTGATATCTCTCAGCTAATTCTTCCAATTGAGTCGCTGCTGAAGCAAATTGCTCTAGTAACAAAGCAACAAAAGGATCGTCTGGCTTGTAAGAAGTGCTAGCTAGCAACCATTCACAACGTTCTAGCTCACTAGGAAGTGCTCCATTTTCTAAGTCAGTATTCATTTCCTTGAAACAAGCGAGGCAATGTCCAAGAATTCTAAGAAAATGCTTATCACGTGAAGAAAGACTAGTATTATCAATCCGTTTAAGTTCTTCCAAAGTCAAAGGACTATTACTATAATCTTCTGACTGTTCGTACATTCTAGATCGTATCTTTGTATACTATGTAACCTAAGGTATTTATGTCATTTTTACCCCTTTTGGGTAGTGCTTTCGATAGCCATGACTAGCAACAAAACCATCTCCCAAGTTCTAGAGAAATCATATCAATATGGTTTCTTAACGGACATCGAAAGCGAAAAAATACCCAAAGGTATTAATGAAGAAATTATTCAACTAATTTCTAGAAAAAAAAATGAGCCAAGTTTTTTATTAGATTTTCGTCTAAAAGCTTTTCAAAAGTGGAAAAGCATGGAAGAACCCAAATGGGCAGACTTAGGTTATCCAGCTATTGATTATCAGGATATAATTTATTATGCAGCACCAAAAAATATTGAGAAAAAAAATAGTCTTGATGAGGTTGACCCTAAAATATTAGAAACATTTGATAAGCTTGGTATACCACTTACTGAACAAAAACGTCTATCTAATGTAGCAGTAGATGCTATTTTTGATAGTGTTTCAATTGCAACTACATTTAAAAAAAAGCTAGGTGAAGTTGGAGTTATATTTTGCTCAATTAGCGAAGCAGTACAAAATCACCCAGATCTTATACAAAAATATTTGGGCTCAGTCGTACCAATTAATGATAATTATTTTGCAGCACTAAATTCTGCCGTATTTAGTGACGGTTCATTTGTCTATATTCCTAAAGGTATAGAATGCCCAATGGAATTATCCTCATATTTCAGAATTAATTCAGGAGATACAGGACAATTTGAAAGAACATTAATCATCGCTGAAGAAAAGTCCTCAGTAAGTTATTTAGAAGGTTGTACTGCTCCAATGTTTGATACTAATACTCTGCATGCTGCAGTAGTAGAACTAATTGCATTAGATGAAGCAACAATCAAATATTCAACCGTCCAAAATTGGTATGCTGGGGATAAAAATGGTATAGGAGGAATATATAATTTTGTCACTAAAAGAGGGAGGTGTAAAGGTAAGAAAAGCAAAATCAGCTGGTCACAAGTTGAAACAGGGTCTTCTATAACCTGGAAATATCCAAGCTGTATTTTAGAAGGTGAAAATTCTATAGGTGAATTTTATTCTGTAGCATTAACTAATAACAAACAAATAGCAGATACTGGCACTAAAATGATCCACATAGGCAAAGGTAGTAAATCAACTATTATCAGTAAAGGAATAAGTGCTGGCAACTCAAAAAATAGCTATAGAGGTCTGGTTCATATTGGAAATAAAGCGGAAGGTGCAAAAAATTATAGTCAATGTGACTCACTATTAATTGGAAGCAAAGCCAAAGCAAATACCTATCCCTATATACATTCATACCAAAAAAACTCTTCTATAGAGCACGAAGCAAGCACCTCTAAAATTTCTGAAGAACAACTTTTTTATCTAAAAAGTCGAGGAATAGATTCAGAAGAAGCAATTTCAATGATGGTTAGCGGCTTTTGTCGTGATGTATTTAATGAATTGCCTATGGAATTTGCTTCTGAGGCAGATAGCTTACTAGGCTTAAAGCTAGAAGGTACTGTTGGATGAGTATTCAATTTTGTTTAATTTACTAAAAACGCTACCAAAATGACTCAAAAAAAGATCATCTTAGAATTAAAAGATCTACATGTAGGAATAGAAGGTAAGACCATATTGAATGGTTTGAATCTTCAAGTATTTGAAGGAGAAATTCATGCAATTATGGGAAGAAACGGTAGTGGTAAAAGTACATTATCTAAAGTTATTGCTGGCCACCCTTCGTATTCCATTGAATCAGGAGAAATCTTATATGAAGATACAAATATAAGTGAATTGGAACCTGAAGATCGTTCTAAGAAAGGTATTTTCTTAGGTTTCCAATATCCAATAGAAATACCAGGTGTTAAAAACATTGATTTTCTTAGAGTTGCTGTGAACGCTAAAAGAAAAGAAAAAAATGAAAGTGAACTAGATATTTTTGAATTTGAAGAATGGATAGAACATAAACTAGAAATAGTAAAAATGAGCAAAGACTTCCTCGAAAGAGGCTTAAATCAAGGATTTTCTGGAGGTGAGAAAAAACGAAATGAAATCTTGCAAATGGCAATATTGGAACCTACTCTGTCAATCTTAGATGAAACAGATTCAGGGTTAGATATAGATGCTCTGAGAACAGTAGCAAATGGAATTAATCAAATACATTCTAACAATAAAGCGACAATACTAATTACACATTATCAACGCCTTTTAAATGAAATACAGCCTCATTTCGTTCATATTATGAAAGATGGGGAAATTATAAAAACTGGTTCAAAAGAATTAGCAATAGAACTAGAAAGCAAAGGTTATGAAGAATTTGAAAATAATAGGACCGAATAATGAAAACCAACATGTTTGAAATATGGCTGGACACCCTGCCTGATAATGATGGTTATTTAAAACAAATACAAGATCAAGCTAAAGATTTACTCAAAAAACATGGACTACCAAAGAAAAAACTTGAAGGGTGGAGATTAACCAATAGAGAAAATCTTAAAGAGCTATTTAATGTGCCTTTAAACCCTCAAGGTCAGTTCATTGAAATTAAATTAGATTCACAAGAGATCTCAAATAAGTTAGATCAAAAGCCCCAAAATATTGAACAGTTAGAACCACTAGAAATTAAGCAAATCTTATACAATAAGAAATCTCTAATAGAAAATTCAGACCATGATTTTCTCAAGAATATCAATGAAGCTACGGCAAATAATATAATTGGACTAAAGATAAAGAAAGGTACAAAGTCATCATTGGAAGTAATAATCAAAGATTCGCAAGAATTATTAAGTTCATCAAGAATAATATTAATAATCGAAGAAGGAGCTTCCATTGATATTACAGAACATTTAGAAGGAGAGAAAGGATCTTCTCATAGTCACTTAATAGAAATTTTTGTTGAAAAAAATGCAAAAGTTAATCATAGGGTAATTGCTATTGGCAAAAGCTTATCAAAATTACTAGCAACAATATCAGTTGAGCAAAATGAAAAAAGTAGTTATAAATTAACTTGTTTTCAAGAAGGTTGGCAATTAAGTCGCATAGAAGAACATATAATTCAAATTAAAGGTAATGCAAAAAGTGATATTAAAGGATTACAACTTGCCAATAATAGTGAACAACTATCTACTTATTCATTTATTAAATTTAATGGTCCTAATGGGTCTGTTAATCAAACACAAAAGGCTATTTCAAGTGACAGGGCACACTCTATTTTTCATGGATTAATTGACGTTCCTGAAATAGCACAGAAAACAGAAGCATCACAATTAAGTAAAAATCTTTTACTATCCTCAACAGCTAAAATTGACACTAGTCCTCAATTGAAAATCATTGCTGATGATGTGCAATGTAGTCATGGTGCAACAGTTAGCCAATTAGAACAAGAAGAACTTTTTTATTTACAAAGTAGAGGTATTAAATGTAATGAAGCACAGGAACTACTAATTACAGGTTTCTGCGAAGAAATCATCAAAGATCTTCCTTTTAAAATTGAAAGATTTTCTTTTCTAGATAATAATTTATAGCAATACAATTAACATGAATCAAAAAAATAATTTAGCAGAAATAACCAGAAAAGATTTTGCTCTTTTTTCAGATATCAATAATCTACAGACAAATTTAATTTATTTAGATCATGCCGCAACCAGTCAAAAGCCAAAACAAGTAATTGATAAATTAATACATTATTACCAATATGAAAATGCAAATGTTCATCGAGGAGCACATCAATTAAGTGCTAAAGCTACTGAAGCTTTTGAAGAAGCTAGGCAAATAACATCTGACTTCATTCAAGCAAAATCCAATAGAGAAATTATTTTCACACGTAATGCAACAGAAGCTATAAATCTAGTAGCAAACTCTTGGGGAAGCTCACAACTAAAAGAAGGCGATGAAATCTTAATTACTTTAATGGAACACCATAGCAATATTGTTCCATGGCAAATTCTTGCAGAAAAGAAAAAGTGCAAACTTAGTTATATAGGACTAACAGATACTGGAGAGCTAGATATTAATGATTTACGTCTTAAAATCAATGAAAAAACTCGTCTGGTAAGTTTACTTCATATAAGTAATACACTAGGAACCTGTAATCCTATTCAAACAATTACTGAAATTGCTCACAGTGCAGGAGCATTAGTATTACTTGATGCATGTCAAAGTCTCGCACATAAAGAAATAAATATCAATGAATTAAATATAGATTTTTTAGCTGGATCTTCCCATAAAATTTGTGGCCCAACTGGTTGTGGTTTCTTGTGGGCGCGAGAAGAAATATTAGAAATAATGCCACCTTTCCTAGGTGGTGGAGAAATGATCCAAGATGTTTCCCTTTATAAAAGCAACTGGGCAGACTTACCATTTAAATTTGAAGCAGGGACACCGGCGATTGGAGAAGCAATTGCAATGGGCGAAGCTATTAAGTATCTTCAAAACATAGGTTTAAAGAATATTAGTGCTTATGAAAAAGAACTAACTGAATATCTTTTTAACAAGTTGGAAAAAATCGAGGGTATTAAAATTTTAGGTCCATCACCAATTCAACAAGAAAATAGAGGCTCATTAGTAACTTTTTCTATAGATGGTATACATTCAAATGATTTATCTGAGTTGCTAGATCTTAATAATATTTGTATTAGAAGTGGACACCACTGTTGCCAACCTCTGCATAAATATTATGGTTTAAATTCATCTGCTCGTGCTAGTCTTAGCTTTACAACAACGAAAAAAGAAATAGATTTATTTTCTAAAGAACTTGTTAATTCGATTTCATTGTTAAGAAAACATTCTTAAATTCCTAAATGATTAACAAAGAATTTTTCAGTAAGAGTTAGAACCTTAATATTACTAGATGCTTCTTTAAAACCATGTCCTTCGTTTGGAAAAGTATGAAGTTCAACAGGAACACTTTTTCTTTTTAGCTTAAGAGAAAAATTAGTTATCTGATCTAATTGAATAACCTTATCTTCTAAACCATGGAAGATAATAACTGGACTATTAATTTGATCAATATTATTAATTGGAGAACGACTTTTGTATTCCTTATTATTGACTGAAAAAGTACCTAATAAATAATCTAAATAATTCTCCTCAAAGCGATGGGTTGATTTTTGCATGGCTAATAAATCACTAACAGGGTATTTACATGAAGCTGCTTTGAAAATAGGGAACAAGGATAAACAACTTAAAGCTGTAAAACCTCCTGCGCTAGAACCTTCAATCGCAATATATTCTTTATCTACTTTACCTAAACGTATGAGTTCCATCGTTGCTAAATAACAATCAAAAACATCTGTTCTACCCCATTCTGCTTTTAGACGATCACGATAACATCTCCCAAATCCAGTGGATCCTCCATAATTTACATCTAAAACTGACCAGCCTCTAGAAGTCCAAAATTGAATAGATAAATTTAACCCTCTAGAGGCCATTGCTGTGGGACCACTATGAATTTTAAGTAATAGCGGTTTCTTTTCAGAAATCTCTCGAGATGGTGGATAAAACCAAGCATGAGTCAATTTTGAGTTATAACCTTTAAACCAAATAGATTCTCCTACACTAATTTGATTATCCACTAAAGCTATAGGTCTACTTTTTAATTGATGATTCCAATTCTTATTAGTTAAATCAACTTCCAAAATAATCGGTTCTTGGAAAGAATTACTAGCAACCATAACTCCCCTACCTTGATTAACATCCAAATATGCAAGATCATCAAAAGGTAAATTAATTTTTTCAACAGTTCCGTTTGGCTGCA
Organism: Prochlorococcus marinus str. MIT 0918; assembly: GCF_027359415.1. Taxonomy (NCBI): domain Bacteria; kingdom Bacillati; phylum Cyanobacteriota; class Cyanophyceae; order Synechococcales; family Prochlorococcaceae; genus Prochlorococcus; species Prochlorococcus marinus. The sequence goes on along the minus strand of NZ_CP114780.1, from coordinate 1,349,376 downwards.
TAAAATTAAGATTCCATTGAGATTCCTTACAACTTAAAGCTAAAATTAGACCATCAGAACAAGATATTGTCGACATTCCTGCAACCCATTGAGGCATAGCAGTTTCAGCTTTTACATCCCAAGTCTTTTTGTATTTCTCAATTAATTCATTAATAATATCTACCTTTAATAACTTTAGATTCCACCATCCATTACTATCATCAGAGACTAATAAATGATAATTATCCAACCAAATTGGTTGAAAAACTGATAAGGGATTTGAAGATGAACTTTTAATCAATGATTTGATTAAATTAAAATCTCCTGACTTTGATAAAGAAGCTGCCATCAGATCACTTTGATCCCAAGGCATAAAAGGTTCTTTCCACTCCACCCATGCTAATTGCATGTTGTCAGGACTTAACTTTGGATATCCTAAAAATCCCAATGCTTCATATATAATTCTTGGATTCTGAAATTCTTTTTCCAAAGATAAAGTCACTAAATAATCTCTTCCTTCTCTTTCCATCAACCCTAACCAAAGCATCCTTTTTAGATCAATTAAACCATCTCCAAAGAATGATTGATCTTTTTTTGAAATACATAATGGCTCATTAATCGGAATTAATTGAGAGTCATTAAATGGAGAGATATCATTAATTCCTTCCCATATTTGTGACCATAAACACCCAGTAGAATCTTCTACCCAAACTAAAAGCAACCTATCTAAATAACAGGCAGCTGCCAAAGCACCACCACCATAGCCATGAACTCGACTTCTTATATTCCAAGGAGAAGGTGTTAACTCTTGCGGGGTAACGCCAAGTTGACCCCAAGGTCTTGCGAGAACTGTTGTTCGACCTGAGTCATTAGTTCTTTGCTCTTGCCAAACTACCCATTTACCTAAAATTTTAGGTTCTTTAGGCTTTGGAGAACAACTAACCACACTTGCAGCATTTAATGGATGATTGTGAATTATTTCACTGTTAGAAACTTGTTTATCTCTGAATGTCATACGAAAATTTTCTAATAGTTCCTAAAATAGGTAAAATAAATCATCTTGAAATCAATCCTCCTTGGCTAGAAGTTTTACACAACTTGCTATTAATGCTGAAAAGAAGAGGACTTCTCTTGCTATATCAAAGAAGCCAATAGATAAACCTGAACTGCAAATCCACACTCTTGGAAATTCTGCCCTTCGGCAAAATGCTCAGCGAATTAGCAAAGTAGACTCAAGCGTTAGAGAATTGGTAAAAAAAATGCTACATAGCATGTATTCTGCCAAAGGTATTGGGCTTGCTGCACCTCAAATAGGAATTCAACAGCAATTATTAGTTATTGATTTAGACATTGAAGACTCAACTTCTCCTCCAATGGTATTCATTAATCCTGAAATAACCGATTTTAGCGCATCAATAGATACTTATGAGGAAGGTTGTTTAAGTATTCCAGGAGTATATTTAAATGTTATTAGGCCTTCATCAATAAAAGTGAATTACAGGGATGAAATGGGGCGGCCAAAAAAACTAAATACGGACGGCCTATTATCAAGATGTATTCAACATGAAATGGACCATTTAAACGGTGTACTTTTTGTTGATAGAGTTACTAATAGTCAAGACCTTAAACAAGAACTGAAAGAAAATGGATTTAATGAAAAAGATGTTTTAGCAATAACATAAAATAAACTAGTTTGAATGATTTAAATGGCTATTAATAATTTCATAATGAAAATTTTTAATAATTAAAATTAACAAATATGGTTCTTAATTACAAAGTTAATTAATCACTATTCACGTTAGAATCTTAGAAAGAAAAGCAACATTCAATTATGACCCAAGAAACAGTTTTCAGCCAAATTATCAAAGGAGAAATACCTTGTGATGAGGTTTATAGCGATGAACAATGCCTAGCATTTCGCGATATTCAACCACAAGCACCTGTTCATATACTAATTATCCCTAGAAAGCCTCTAAAGAGTATTAAGGATGCAGAAGTGGAAGACAAAGAAATGCTTGGTCATTTACTGCTAGTTTCTGCACAAATAGCTCAACAAGAAGGTTTAAAAGATTGGCGAACAATTATTAATACAGGTTCTGAAGCTGGTCAAACCGTCTTTCACTTGCATATACATGTAATTGGAGGAAGAAAATTAACTTGGCCTCCTGGATAATTCTAGCGTTACAAAATAAACTAATGATCAGAGAATTTGATGAGAATTTGAAGCTTTTTCAGATTAATCTGGCTATTAACAATATAATTGGATCTATTGTATTTTTGCATAAATAAAAGCTTATGGTATTGCTATGAATGAAAAAACTATTGCTAATAATAAAAGGTTTCAAGATCAGCTAACAAGTTTAAGAAAATTAGCTCAGCCTTTTTTTCTACCACTTGAACAAAGCAGTGGATGGAATTTTATATGGCTTCTAATTTCATTACTATTTTGTGTGGGTGGCCTAGTACTGTTTTTTTTAACTACTTTAATACAAATCTTTGAAAGACTACAACCCATTCTGTTAGAAAAATATTTTGGAGGAGTCGTTGGAACAGTTGAATTTATATGGGAAAGTTGGTGGGGGGTTTTCTTTATAGGGATCTTTCTTATTGGAAGCTTAAATTTTTTCAACTTTAGACATCAATTAAGAAATAAAAGATGGGTTCATTGGGTTCTATTAGGTGTAATTGTATTAATGCTTTTAGCTGTAAATGGAATAAATGCTGGTATTGGTTTTATAGCTAGAGATTTAACAAATGCTTTAGTAGAAAAACAAGAGACAGGATTTTATAGAATTTTAGGAATCTATGCTTGTTGCTTTGCTATAGCATTACCCATTCGGGTCTCTCAAATATTTTTTACTTATAAACTTGGCATTATTTGGAGAGAATGGCTTTCCAACAGTCTGATATCAGATTATATGAAAAATAAAGCCTATTATATTCTCAATCCAAATGATGAAGAAGCAACGGATGTAGACAATCCAGATCAAAGAATTACAGATGATACTAAAGCATTTACAGGTCAAAGTTTGTCTTTCACATTAGGTATCTTCGATGCTTTTCTTACTTTCTCACTTAATATAATTATCTTATGGACTATAAGTAAAACACTTACCTTATCTCTTTTTGGATATGCAGCTTTTGCAACAAGTGTATTAATTATCGCAGGGAAGAATTTAGTAAGAATTGATTTTGATCAACTTAGATTCGAAGCTGATTTTAGATATGGTTTAGTTCATATTAGAGATAACGCTGAATCAATTGCTTTTTATTCTGGAGAAGAACCTGAGAAAGCTGAGACCAACAGAAGGCTTAATGAAGTCGTTGAGAACTTTAATCTTCTGATTATATGGAGAGTAATTATTGATGTAATGAGAAGATCCATTAATTATGCGGGTAATTTCTTTCCTTATTTAATTATGGCAATCCCTTATTTTGCAGGTGAAATTGATTATGGAAGATTCATTCAAGCAAGTTTTGCTTTCAGCATGGTAGAAGGATCTTTATTCTTTGTTGTTAATCAAATTGAAGAATTAGCTAAATTCACTGCTGGCATTAGCAGATTAGAAGGATTTCAATCACAAGTTGAAACCATTAGTAAAAAAACTGAAGAACCTTTTAAAAATTCATACTTATCAAATCAATCAATCTTAATTAAAAATGCAAACCTTTATCCACCTGGTAATAATAAACCAATAATTAATGATTTAAGTTTAAGTATTAATCAAAATGATAGCTTATTAGTTGTAGGGCCTTCAGGTTGTGGAAAAACATCTCTTTTGAGAATGATTAGTGGCTTATGGCAGCCTGCTAATGGGACAGTTGAACGGCCAAAAACAGGTGATCTTTTATTTATTCCTCAAAAACCTTATATGATTTTAGGCTCATTAAGGGAGCAACTTTGTTATCCAACTGATCAAGATAAATTTAGTGATGAGCAACTTAAATCAGTTCTCAATGAAGTCAATCTTTCCTCACTAATCAAGCGTTATCCTGATCTAACTATTAAGCAAGATTGGCCAAGAATCCTCTCGCTAGGGGAACAACAAAGATTGGCATTTGGTAGATTACTTTTAAATTCTCCAAGATTTGCAGTTTTAGATGAAGCAACTAGTGCTTTAGATATAAATACAGAAGAGCACTTATATAGTTTGTTAAAGAAAAGAGATCTTGCTGTCATTAGTGTTGGGCATAGGCCAACACTAATCGACTTTCACGAATCAATCCTGAAGCTATCAGGAGATGGTTCATGGAGTCTCAATTCATCATCCAACTACGAGTTCAATAGAGAGTAATTTCCCTTTTATGACATCCAACAATTCAGAATTATCACAAGTGGAATCTTCCAACAAAAATGCTCAAGAAAAAATTGAGCGCAATAAGAAGATTAACGAAACGCCTAGTGCAACTACTACAGATATTCCTTCATTTGGTTGGAGTGGATATGCAGAAAGAGTTAATGGTCGTTTTGCAATGATTGGTTTCACAGCAATTTTGCTAATAGAAACTTTTAGTCATTCAGGCTTTCTCCATTGGGCTGGATTAATTCCTTAATTGAAGTTTGCTTAAGGTGAATAAGCTTTCTAATCATCAAACCTTGAAGAGTTATCTCGTGGTCTAGAACGTTGCCTTGTATTCGAATTAGAAGAAGGTCTCCCTGAGCGTTGAATATTTTGATTAGATTTAAACTTGTCTGAACTATCACTCTGAACACTTCGTCTGCGTAATGATGGAGAGTTAGGAGAAGAAAACGCAGCATCTTCAGCTTTATCAGAAATAGGGTTTCCTTTAGGAGCAGAATATCTATCTGCAGTTGATTTAAAATCTCTTTCATTTCTTCTCATACCTTCATTTCTTCTAATACCTTCATTTCTTCTAATACCTTCATTTCTTCTCATACCTTCATTTCTTCTAATGCCTTTAGGAGATTGTGATGAATCATTTCTGGGTCTTGAAGTTTGAGTATTAGCTCGAGGCCTACTTCCTCGTTTACCTTCTTGACGAACTGTTCTGCGCTCACCAAAGGTCGATCGGCTTCCAATCTCGTCCTCAGTTTTATCATTTTGAAATCTGGCCATGCGTCTAGAAGCAATTCCATCATCTCTCATAGAATCCCTCTGAGATCTCATTCTTCTGCTAGCAGCCTGTTCAGGAATTGCTGGTCTAGCAGTTCTTCTAGACCGATAAAAATCTTCTTCTTCTTCCTCATAATCTTGTTCATCTCTACCTGAGAAACGACGATTTATGGGCTCTTCCTGAAATTGTTCAAAATCGTCGCCTCTTCTAGATCTAAATCCTGAATTGGGAATAGGGTTAGAATCCAATTCATCATCAAAATAGGATGATCTCCTAGCTTGATCAGTAGCAATTCCTCGAAGGCGAACACTCTCATAAGCAAAGAAAACTGTAGTGCCAGCTAACAAAAATTGTCCAAATTGCAGAATGGGATCTAATCGCCATCCCTGGAAAAACAATATGCCTCCACACAGCAAACCAATTGCTGCAAAAAAAACATCGTAATCGCGAGCAAGTGCTGGCTTAAAGGATCGTAAGAAATAAAGGCCTCCGCCACATATGGCCAAGGCAATCCCTACAATGCTGGCCCAATTCAGACTGGCATTGACCAAAGTAAAACTCCACGAAAAAATCCATAAGTGAAATAGAAAACTACGTCACTTGTTTTCAGTCTAAGAAATAAGCAGGAATTGCCTAGCCCTAGCCTTTACCTATTTCGTTGAAGTTGATCTTTCTGAGAAACCCAAAGCAAAGCAAATGCAGCAGGAACAACAATCAAGGCACCAGCAGCTAAAAAGCTGCCAATCATGCCTACAGCTGAGTTAGTCGCAGCCTGACTTGAGACAGAAGCACCGAAAATTAGATTTGACAAAATAAAAGCCATTACAGCGCTTATAAAAGCAAAAACATAATAATCTTACGAAGTAAAAGCATCTTTATACGATAGATGCACAGATGCTTAGAGCTTTGTGACGCCAATCATGATAGAAAAACTCCCAATCATCCATTTCTTAATGGGTTTTCTTTTAGCTGGATGGAGTCTGACCTTCTTGATGAGAATAGTCCTTACCTGGTATCCACAAGTCAATGTCAGTAAAGGATTTTGGGTTTTCTTTTACCTTCCTACTGAAGTGTTTTTAGCACCTACACGTCGTTGTATTCCACCAATCGGTGGGGTTGATATTACGCCAGTTATTTGGTTCGGTGTAATTACTCTTATTAGAGAATTATTAGTTGGGCCTCAAGGAATAATTGCTCAAATAGTTATCAAACAAACAATGCAAGCATAATTAAAAACCTTTTTCAATCAGATCATTTCCTGCTCTACAAATTTTGTATGAACATCACCTTTCAAAAACTCATCCCGATCAAGTAATTGCAAGTGAAAATCTATGGTGGTGGGTATCCCAGTAACAGCACATTCATTCAAAGCTCTCTTCATTCTTTTTAAAGCAGTTTCACGATCACGACCCCAAACTATTAATTTTCCAATCAAAGAATCATAAAAAGGTGGTATGTCATATCCAGTATATACATGGCTATCAACTCTTACTCCAGGTCCTCCCGGGGGCAACCAGCCAGTAATTCTGCCTGGAGAAGGTCGGAAATTATGTTGTGAATCCTCTGCATTAATCCTACATTCAATAGCATGGCCTCTGAGTTGGATTTCTTGTTGAGAGCAAAGAAGACGTTCCCCGCCAGCAATTCGAAGTTGTTCTGCCACTAAATCAATTCCTGTAACCATTTCAGTTACAGGATGCTCAACCTGAATACGTGTATTCATTTCCATAAAATAAAAATTTCCTGAACGATCAAGCAAAAACTCAACTGTGCCAGCACCTTCATAATCAATACTTTTTGCCGCTGAAACTGCAGCCTCTCCCATACGAATTCTTAAACCGTCATCCAAGGCAGGGCTTGGAGACTCTTCTAATAATTTTTGATGTCTCCTTTGAATCGAACAATCTCTTTCTCCAAGGTGAACAACATTACCAAAACTATCTGCCAAAATCTGTACTTCAACATGCCTTGGTCTTTCAATAAATTTTTCCATGTATAAACCAGAATTTCCAAATGCAGCTTCTGATTCACCTTGAGCAGCCTTGAAAAGCTCTTCAATAGATTCAGAGCTATTAACTAATCTCATACCTCTTCCACCGCCGCCTGCAGTGGCCTTAATCATGACTGGATAACCCATTTCACTTGCTAATGATGCAGCTTCTTCCCAGTTCGCCAATAATCCTTCACTCCCAGGCACCGTTGGCACTCCTACCTTAACCATAGTGGATTTAGCAGTTGCTTTATCCCCCATTGATCTAATTGCATGTGGGGAAGGACCAATAAAAACAATGCCATGGTCTTTACATATTTCTGCAAAACGATCATTTTCAGCCAAAAAACCATACCCAGGATGAATTGCATCTACACCACGTGAAGTTGCAGCAGCCAAAATATTTGGAACATTTAAATAGCTTTTATTACTTGGAGAATCCCCGACGCATACAGCTTCATCAGCAAGTTGGACATGCAAAGCATTTCTATCGGTAGTGCTATAAACAGCAACTGTTGCAATGCCTAATTCTCTACAACTACGTAGAATTCTTAAGGCAATCTCGCCACGATTAGCAATTAGGACTTTGCCTAGAGACACTATTGCAATTACTAGATAAAACGATCGTATCAGTGCTTAGCCCCATACTTTAAAAAAGCGATACGGTATATGATCAACTTTGACTTAGTTTCAAACTTTGTTTCAACTGCGGATGTGGTGGAATTGGTAGACACGCACGTCTAAGGAGCGTGTGGCTTCGGCCTTGCGAGTTCAAGTCTCGCCATCCGCATAATTAAAAACCTTGACTTCCATAAGACCTCCTACAGATCACAAACCTGCTCAAGTAGTGGTGATTATTTCTAATGGACCAGGTGAACTAACAACATGGGTTAAACCCCTAGTCGAGAGCTTACATAATCAATTAGCAATGAGACCTTGCGAAAAATTTGCCAGAATTAGCCTTAGGCTAGTTCTAGTTCCCTGTCCAAATGCAACGGGAAACGAACAAAAGGCCGCTGAAAGTTGGAATAAGTTCGAAACAATTACTTCAGCTAAAAATTTCTGGAACCTGATCTTTAATCCTAAAAAATATGGCTTTTGGCCAAATCAAGGTGTGGTTGTCTTTTTAGGGGGCGATCAGTTTTGGAGTGTTCTACTCTCCGCAAGACTTAAATATAAAAATATTACTTATGCCGAATGGAAAGCAAGATGGCCTTTTTGGAATGATCGAATTGCGGCAATGTCTCCCCAAGTCAAACAACTTCTGCCCAAAAAACTGAAACAACGTTGCGTTGTCGTAGGAGATTTAATGGCAGATCTTCAAAAAGAAGCTAAAAATAATAATCCTCTTCCAAAAGGTAAATGGATAGCAATCTTACCTGGATCAAAAAAAGCTAAGCTTTCAGTTGGAATACCATTCTTTTTAGAAGTTGCAGATCATTTATTGAGAGAAGTACCATTCTGCAATTTCATTATTCCAATAGCACCAACAACAAGTATTAAAGAAATAATATATTTTAGTGGTTTAAATAATCCTATTTCGAAACAATATAATTCTAAAATAAAAAATATAGAACAGGCTACGGGAAAACTGCCATGGAAAAAACTAATCACTAATCAAGAAACTAAAATATATTTAATTGAGGAACATCCTGCTCATGAATTTATAAGTCAATGTGATTTAGCCTTAACTACAATTGGAGCAAACACCGCGGAGCTAGGAGCACTTGGGACACCAATGATTGTTGTTGTACCTACACAACATCTACATGTAATGGAAGCATGGGACGGTCTGCTTGGAATTATTGCAAGACTCCCTATACTAAAATGGTTCTTAGGCCTACTTATTGGGCTTTGGAGATTAAGAAAAAGAAATTATATGGCCTGGCCAAATATAAGTGCTAAAAAGATGATTGTTCCTGAAAGAATTGGCAAAATTAATCCTATAGAAATAGCAATAGAGGCAAAAGGATGGTTATCTTCTCCTAAAAGATTAAAAGGGCAAAAAGAGGATTTAAGAGCTCTAAGAGGTGAAGAAGGAGCTATAACAAAAATGACAGAAGAAATTATAAATCTACTAGAAAATTAAAAAAATTCATAAGGGGTATTATTCTCGCTATTTCTTTTAAAAAGTAATTGAATCTCTTTACCATGGATCTTCGATATCATTAGAATTAGATAATTTATCATAATTAATATCATCTTGTTCTTCTCTCTTTATTTTAATTGGTTCAACATCTAAAGGATCTTCTAAGTTTTTAATTGCCTTTCGATTACTGGCTCTATTTCTTCCTTTAGAGAAATTTGAGGTCAAATCAGAAGTACTTTGAGAAGAATAATTTTCTTCCTGAGGCTCTAATTGATTATCTTGTTCAGGATAAGAATCTGCAAAATCAGAATTATTTGATCGAGGAAAATCTTCTAAATAACGTGCTTGTTTACCATAACTTTTTCTTTCATCTTCTAATTCAACATATTCCAACTCTTGCTCTTCCTCTTCCTGTTGCTCTTGCTCTTCCTCAATCACACTTATATCTTCGGAAGCTGATAAAAACTTTTGATTTTGCTCAAGTTCTTCCCCTGCAGTGAGTTGGTTTTCTACAGGCACTAAATTAACTTTATAACGCTCTCTTTCTCTTTCGTCCCATGAAGAACCACCAACTCCAATTTTTTCAAGCAAACCACTACTTAACTGCTTTAATTTCTCTTCAGCACCTTCATAAACAATTATTCGATCAGCACCACTACTAACAATCTCGTTTACTGGAATCTCCCAAGTGCTCAAAACACCTTCTCCCAAAAGTGGTACACCCATTGCTCCCATGACCAAACTAATTAATTCTCCCGTTTCAATATCAAAGGAGAAACCTAAAACTCTGCCCAATTGTTCTCCAGATTCAGTGATTACCTGACAATTAATAACTTTGCTATATCTCTCAGGAGTAAAGTCTTCACTTAAAGAATCGACAGAATCAACAAGTATTACATCCCCAACTTGACGAATACGTTCCAAGAGCATCCATTTAGGTAATCCAGGTAAAAATCTAGTTAGAGGATTATCTCTTAAACCAAGTGCTACAACTTCTCTTCGATCAATATCTACAACAACTTCACCAACCACACCTAAGCGTCGTCCTGTATCGCGAGTAATTACTTGAGTCCCCATTAATTCTGAACGAAGCCAGAGTCTTTCACTAGGGACCATTTCACCTAAATCGTTTGGAAATTGTGTGTTTGTCAAACTAGAGATTTAGATTTGAACTGTTCTATTCATTTTGACGCATAAACTGCTCAGATACATATCAAGCTGCCAAAGGCAAACCAATCACTTGGGTATTTGCCCCCCTCGCCTGAGTTACACCAATAGTTCTTGAAGCTGCACCAATCATTGGTCTACGATGACTTACAACCATAAACTGAGCATTTTCAGATTGACTTGAGATTAAAGAAGATAATCTTTCAACATTGACACCGTCTAGAAAACTATCTACTTCATCTAACGCATAAAACGGAGAAGGTCTAAAGCGTTGTAATGCAAATAAAAAACTTAGTGCTGTTAATGATTTTTCACCTCCTGACATGGCTGCTAAACGTCTTACAGGCTTACCTTTAGGATGAGCTACTAATGTCAAACCTCCTTCTAAAGGATTCTCATTATTTTCTAATTGAAGATGACCATCACCATCTGACAAACTGCCAAAAATCTCACGAAAATGTCCATCAACTGCTTCAAAAGCTTCCATAAAAGCTTCTTGCCGAAGTGTTTCAACTGTTTCAACACGAAGTAATAATTCTGAACGCTCTTCTGTCAAAATTTCCAATCTTTCAACTAAATCCTGAAGACGAACCTCTAATTTCTCAAGTTCTTCCAAAGCAAGCATATTGACAGGTTCTAAAGATTCAATCTTTTCTTGCAAGCTCTCTATTTGTTTTTGGAGACTTTCCAATCCTTCATCTCTAATTTCTTGAGAAATTTCAGGTAAAGGATCAGGCAAAACTCTCTCTAATTCTTTGAGGCGAATCTCACCACTACGCAACTGTTCATCAATAGCTTCAATCTCTTCATGCAAACGTTCTAATTTCCATTCAAAATTTTGAAATTTTTGTCTCTTATTAGCCAAATCAAGCTCGGCAGCATCTCTAGCGCGTCTTTTTTCTCCAAAACTTTCTTCAAGCTCTTTCTTTTGAAACTCTAATTTGTCTCGTTTTTTACTAAGACCTTGTTTTTCTTCTCGCCATTTTTGATGTTGCGCGGCCAACAAATTAATAGCATCTTGCAATCTCGTTTCTTCTTCCAAGAGCGCTTTTTGCTGACCATCAAGTCTTTCAATAGCTAACTCTTCATAACGTTGTTGATGAATCAAACTATCTCTCTCTTCTTTCGCTTTGGAAAGAGCTGTTTCAGCAACTTGAAGCTCTTGCTGTAACTTATGAATATTAATATTACGTTCATCTGCTTGAGGTATATTTTCTTTTGCATCTAATTCTTTTAAATGTTGTAAATATGGTTCAATCTCATTTGTAAGTGAAGTAAAACGAGTTTGATATTCTTCTTTAGACTTTCTCAAAATATTATAACGATCTAATTGTTCATTTTGTCTATTTATCAAAGGACCATTTGAACGTTTAAATGCAGAGCGCTGAGCATCCAAAGAAGCTTGTTTTTGTTCTAAGGATTTTAACTTGGGTCTCTCTTGATTAAGGGAGTTGATTAATCTATTTTCCTCACTTCTAGACTTAACCAAAGTTTCACCAAGTTCAAGTAATCTTTTTCTTAAAGGTTCTATATCATCAGAATCATTAGTTAAACCAAAACTTAAAGAACTAGCTCTATGCAAGAAACTTCCTCCTGTCATAGCACCACTCTTTTCAAGTAATTCCCCAGCAAGAGTGACAGATCTAAATGACCCTAAATGTGTACGCGCTGAGTGTAAGTTATTAAAAACGAAGGTCTCACCAAAAACATATTGAAAAACCTTTTTATAAATAGTTTCAAACCTAATTAGATCAATAGCTCTACCTAAAAATCCATTTTTTGGATTATCAGATAAACTTGGTCTCTCAAAAACACTTTTAACAGATGAAGCACTTTTAAGTTTATTTAATGGTAAAAAAGTCAATCTACCTGCTTTACGCTTTTTCAGTACTTCAATAGCTTGTGATGCAATCAAATCGCTTTCTACAACTACATGACTAATCCTTGCTCCAGCAGCAACCTCAAGAGCAAGTCGATGCTGATTATCAACTTCACCTAGATGAGCTACTGGTCCATATATTCCATCTAAGCCTGATTCTAAAAGTAATTTTAATGCACCTGTACCTCTACTTTCTTGTAAAGTGTCTCTTCTGCTTTCTAATCGCGCAATTTCTTTTTCGAGTTTAGTTTGATCATTTTCCAAACGTAAACGAGTGCGCTGTTGAACAGAAAGTTCAGAAGAATATTGGTCGATATCTTTTTGCTGGCTTTCAATCATTTTTAAAATTGAATTCCATTCATTTTCAAGAATGGCTAATTCTTTATTTAATTTTTTATTCTCTATTAAATCTCTATCTTGATCGATTTTAAGTTCCTCCAATCTTTCATTAACTTGTATCAATCTTTCTTTTAGTTGCTGACTTTCTTCTTGCAGTGGCTTCAACTTTACTTCAATTTTTTGTCTTATTAAATTTCTTTCTTTATATTTTTCGACCCATTCTCCAGAACGTCCTGCTACATCAGTTAATCTTCTCCGAGATGACTCAACAGCTGCTTGAGAAACTTTTACATTATTTTGAGCATTATCAATGTTTTCAGAAGACAATTGCTTAGTCTTTTTTAAACTATCTTCTTTAACTTGCTGTTGTAAATTTTTTAAATTTTGTCTTTTCACCTGAAGGGCTTCACCTTCATCCTTATGTTTAATAGCCTGTCGATCAAGTTCTCTAGATTGACTATCTAAACCTGCTATCTGAGCCTGAATAGAAATTAATTTATCTTCTCCTAATGACTTAACTTCCTTTTGTAATTCTTTTAATTTCAGATCTGATTTATGTAACTCTTGTTGATATTCTTCAATACGTTTCTGATCAGATACTTCTCTATCAATTAAATCTTTTTGATGTAACTTTAATTCTTTTAAATCTTGTTTAGCTAATTCAAAAATCAAAACAGATTCTTGTTTTTTAACTAATTGATATTGCTCTTTAAGTTCCTTATAAAGGCGAGCTTTCTCACAATCTTTTTCCAAGCGTTGCTTTGAAGTAAGCAACTCTTGTTCAACTATTCTACATCTTTCCTGTCTTTCATACACATCATCAAGTTTTAAACGTGCCTGATCTATGCGACTATCAAATAAAGCGACCCCAGCAAGTTCATCAATTAATCCTCTTCTATCTTTATTACTCATAGAAACTACACGAGTAACATCTCCTTGCATGACAACATTGCTACCTTCAGGATCAATTCTTAGCCGCCTTAATTGAGTTTGCAGTTGCTGTAAATTACAAGTTTCTCCATCAGAACTATATGTAGAGCTATAAGAGCCTCCAGGCATTACTCTCAAACGCCTAGTCACTATCCATTCCTTTTGACCAGTCTTAATCCAAGGTCCCTCTTCAGATTGTTCCAATCCGTCTTCAGCTGAGTCAGGCACCCAATCTCTAAGATCAAATTTCACACTTACTACTGTCTCTGCAGATTTCCCTGCTCGTAAAACAGCACTATTAACTAAATCAGGTAATCTTTCTGCTCTCATGCCTTTACTATTTGATAAGCCAAGACAAAAAAGAACACCATCAAGAATATTACTTTTACCAGAACCATTAGGCCCAGTAACAACAGTAAAACCTTCCTGAAGGGGGATAGACATAGAACCCCCAAAGGACTTGAAATTTGTTAGGTCTACTTGATTGATGTAAACCAACAGAACGAAGACTCTTGAAAGCAAACTTTAGCGAAACTTCTCAGAAGCTCAAGTGAAAATAGTTAAATGAAATCGAATCAAGAAGAAACAAACAGCTGACAAAAAGTATTTGTTAATAGCAAATTGCCTTGCAGAGTGTTCCCCTGAATTCTTATTGAGGTAGAAAGATCTTGATTCTGAGGTAAATAACCATAATAAAAACCTCTATCAACACATTTTGCCCATCCACGGTTTCCTGATACAGGAGATTCATTCCTGTTTAGCCAATAAAGTTGATGGGGGCTCGTTTTAATAGCACCAACATGAGGACCATCAGGCAAAGGAATACTCTCAAGACGCCAAGTTCGACAAAAATTTGCATCTTCTAATAACAAATCAAAATGTAAACCTTCAAGTGAATCTTTTAAAAGAGTGTGTTCTAGAAGCACCCATCTTTTCTTCAAAATTAGTTTCCTTAGTCTATTTAAAAATTAATTCTAAACTGAAAAAAGTATTGAATTAAATTTTTTAACTTGCTCTTCAAAGGAAATCTAAAGTCAAATTTAGTATTAGTAGGGAGAAATCGAATTATACAGTCCAAATCTATACACAATATTCCTAATAACTCTATTCATTAATCTGAAGCCATGTCCAAAACACTAGAATCTCTTTAAAGAGCTAAAAGCTCAATAAAGTTGGGATTCTAGATATCAAAACCAATTTTATTTTGATTATTTAATCAGTAGGGACAAATCTCAACGCAATCAATAACAAGCTACCAGCACCTGCAATTGATGCAAGAACTAAACCCAAATCGGTAGGAATGGTATTGGACGCAAAATACATTGCTGACAACCCGACGTCCATAATGACTAAAACAGTTACACAAGACCTTTAGCACTAGAAGCCTTCATATAGCAATAATTGTAAGCAAAGACGACGTCTGAATGTTATTAAATCAAAAGGAAACTCTAATCAGATTCTGTATATAGCTCAATTTATGGGTATTTTTCTATTTCTACTCTCAATATTGATTTGAAAAAATGAACCTTAAAAAGGGTTCCCTTGAGTCCAAGAGCTCATTAGTCTTTATATAGCCGTTTGGAAACCATGGAATCAGAGAATTCCGAATCCTGCGAAGCACAGGCATCAGTTGAAACTAAATTACCTGAACAGCAAAACCTTTCAAATCAGTGGTTTAGTGATCAATTTGATGAATTATTGCCAAAAATTCAAGAAGAATGGCCTGATCTAGCCAAACAAACTCTTGAGGCAACAAGAGGCAGCTTTGATGAACTGGTTAAAGTAATCTCACTTCATTCAGGAATAACGTCAACAGGGGTAATAGATCAACTTGAAAATCTATTCAACACTGCAAGTGATCACACCAAAAATATTGCTGAAAGTCTTGAACCAATAGAAAAACAATTAGAAGATCTTTTAGATGAACTAAATGACTCACTAAGACCCCGTATTGAGACACCCGTAAGAAAACGACCATTACTAGCAATTGGCATTGCTGCAGGTATTGGTGTTGTATTAGGAATACTGTTATCAGGAGGGAAACGAGGTTAATGACAGATTTTCAACAACGCTCTAAGGGATTTGGAGCAGCAGCTCGTGTAACTGCTCTTGCCAGTTCAAT
This sequence comes from Prochlorococcus marinus str. MIT 0918, assembly GCF_027359415.1. Lineage (NCBI taxonomy): Bacteria > Bacillati > Cyanobacteriota > Cyanophyceae > Synechococcales > Prochlorococcaceae > Prochlorococcus > Prochlorococcus marinus. The sequence goes on along the minus strand of NZ_CP114780.1, from coordinate 1,333,805 downwards.
AATGGATCTTCATGTCCGAATAGCACTACAAGAAGTGGATCGTGAAAAAAGAAGACTAATTAGTGGTGGTATTTTCCTTGCTATGGGAGGGATATTGATGCTCTTTTCATTATTAGGCATCCAAATAATTACAATTATATGGATGCAAAGCAGCTTCAATTTCTCTTTACCATCTGCCCTCTTCATACTTGCTTGTATTGATTTGGCTCTGGCTGGTATCAGTCTTCGTTTAGGAGGACATCTAACTAAAGGTCCTTATCTTCCAGAAACATTAGAAGGAATATCAAAAACGACTAAAGCAGTACTGGGAAAAACCTAATGAATTTTATAATGTAAAAATCGACAATCAATACCTCCATTACTTATAGGAAAACGTCTCTCACTTTTCATACCTAAAAACTGACTTAATGCTGGATTGCCATTTAGCATCCAAAAGTCCCATCCTGAGGCTTTCTTTTTAAGAAATTGACCTAAATCATGATAAACAACTTCTAAGTCTGTTTTATTCCCTAGTCGTTCACCATAAGGCGGGTTGCAAATAATTACTCCAGGTTCGCTAGGAAATTCCAAATCTTTAAAATGAGAAGTTTGTATAGTAATTTCTTTTTCCAAACCTGCTTTCATAATATTTAATTGGGCTTGATTAGCTATCTTCAAGTTATTTTCACAACCAAGAAATTTAGGTAACTTTTTATAGGGTGAAAAAAGTTTTTTTGCAAATCTCTTTTCAGAATTCCAAAGATTTTGATCAAAATCAGGCCAATTTTGAAAGAGAAATGACTGTTCAATGCCAGGTGCAATACCCCTAGCAATAGATGCAGCCTCAAGTAAAAATGTTGCTGATCCACATAATGGGTCAACTAATGTTAATGAATCATTCCAATTAGAGATTTGAATTAATCCTGCAGCAAGATTCTCTTTCAAAGGTGCAATCCCAACTTGAGATTTATAACCACGTCGATGAAGACTAGTAGAGGAAGTAGCTAAACTTAGAATTGCATAGTTAGAAGAAAGATATAAATGAATACAAAAATCTGGAGAATCTAAGTTAACATTTGATCTCTCACCCCACAATTCTCTTTGCAAATCTATAATCGCATTTTTTACTTGTAAAGCTGTAAAATGTGTATGATTTAATTCATTCTTAAAACCTGAAACATCTACTCTAAAAGTTTTTGAAGGATTTAAAAAAGAAGACCAATCACATGCATGTTGAACCCCTGAATAAAGAGAATATTTATCATTGCAAAAAAATTGAGCAATCTCTCTTAAAAATCTAAATGGTAATCTTGATTGAAGATTAATTCGATAAAAGCATGCTAAATCTAAACTTAAGCTAATACTCCCTCTACTCTTTTTTTCTATTTGAGCGCCAAGACTGCTTAACTCTATACAAGCAGCTTCCTCTAGCCCATGTGGAACAATAGCTACAACCTTCATATCCCTTAGGATTCAAATCAAAAGAAAATCTAATAATTTATTTTTACTCAATATTAATAGCTAGTGAAAATCTGTAAGAATAAATATGTTCATTTTTAATGAACTAGGTGATTCACACCAGTATCTCGGACAGCGGTTCGATTCCGCTCAGCTCCATATCTCGGGGCTGCAATGGTTTCGACGGGTTACGAGGAGTATGACTGAAACCTGCTCGGTCAGAGCAAAACCATAAATGCTAACAAAATCGTTAGTTTCTCTCGTCAAACAGCCCCTGTTGCTGCTTGACCCTTAAGAGGGATGGGGTGAGTTCAGCCTTATCAACCAAATGATCCTAGGGGGTGAAATGCCCCCACATTTCACCAAAAATTGATCGAAGTCAAATCACTGCAATAGAAGCAATTAACCCTCTAAGAGGGATTTAATAAATTATTTATATCATTAGAGATACGACTAGTAATTCTTGGAATAACTTCATTTTTAGAATGAAATTTCTGCGAAATAATATAATTATTTTTCATAGAATCAAGACGGGATGAATAATCGTCTTCAGTTATATCTTCTAATATTTTTGTTAATTGATCTTGAGTCTCAAAACAAATCACACCATTCATATCAAACCAATCAGATAAGTTTGGGCATCCATAATAAATAGGAACTGTATAAGAAGCAAAACAATCAATTATTTTTTCTGTGAAATAATTAGATTGTTTACAATTCTCAACGGCTATATGAAATTTAGAAGATTGAAAAAAATAATTTCTATCTGCAAGGAATGGGGGTGATTGATGTAAAATGTAATTGAATGGATTTGAAGGCTTATAAATTAGAAGTTGTTTATATATTTCTTGCCTTAGTCGTTGTCCGGTTGTTTTCTTCTTTTTACTAGTGACAAAAGAAATAAAATTATCTTTTTTAATATTTAATGAATTAAAGTTTAACCATGACGTACCATACTCAAATAAATAAGCTGAATCAAATGAATTAATAATATCATTATCAGTTGTATAAATAAAATCAAATATATTACCTTTTTTTAATACCTTTTGCTTGAGCCTAGGGAGGACCTCTGAAGGTTCAACTAAATAAAGTATTTTAAAATCTGCATTTCTCTTGTGTTTTACCTTGTCTATTGAAATACTAACATCGTAATTATCAAAATCTGGTAGTTTTAGAGCCCAGGGCTTCCATACATCTAAGATATCATCACCCCATGGGTTCCACAGTGGGTAAATCCAATGAGACATAACATGATGATGATTATCTATTATACCATATTATTTTATGAAAAACTGTCTAAAAAGGAATTTAATTAGAACAATAATTACTACTGATATAGATTTTACCTTGGGTAATAAATTGGAAGATGAGAAAATACATTTACGAGAATATAATAGTGCTTTCTTAAAATTATTTACTCTCATATAACTAATAGCTAAAGAACTATATATATGACCTGGCTCCCTTCCTAGATAAGAGGGTAGGTATTTAATATATGTTGATAATAAATATTCAAATGCTATAATTCGTAACTTGTCATTACTCATGCTATCTAGAGCCATTTCATAGTTACCAAGACATTCTTTAATCCGTTTAAATTTATTAGTTTGTAAAGCCATCCTAAGCCAACAATCATAATCCTCACAATTTCTTAGAAAAGTAATTTCTTGAAAGCCATTAACCTTATTAAATAATACTCTAGTAAAAACGACACTGGATACATTAATAGCATTACTATTTAAAAAAAGATCTAAAAAAACATCTTTTTTTAAAGATCTAGTTTTGAGCTTTTTAAAAAAAAGAAAATTAAATAGTTTTGGCTGAGGATATATACGGAAAAGATCATGATATATAAATTGATAACCTTTATTTAATTCTTTAATAGAGAATTCTAGTTTAGTTGGAAGCCACCAATCATCTGAATCTAATAAGGCTATATATAAACCTTTGGAAGCACGAATTCCAATATTGCGAGATATACTTAAATGTCTAATAGGGTTTTTTAAATAATTAATTCTATTATCTTTAAAGGTAGAAACAATTTCATCTGTATTATCTGAAGAATAATTATCAATGATAATTAATTCCCAATTAGTATAGGTTTGATCTAAAATAGAATTTATAGCTCTGGGCAATGTATGGGCACGATTAAGGGTTGGAATAATTACTGATACTAAAGGATTCAATATTATTTTATTCATAAGTATCTTATAATTTTAATTGAGATAATATAGAGATTTTAGAATCCTTGGAAACAATCCTATGAATATTAGGCGCAAGTTCTAATAATTCTTTGGGAAAAGCCTCATTCACAAAAACATTAGCTCCTCTACATGAAGCTTCAAATGGGGCTAGTCCAAAGCCTTCATAGAGAGAAAGAAATACAACCGTATTAGAGATATGATTAAGCCATAAAGGATCATAATCAAAAAACTTAATGCTTCCTAAAGAAGCATCTAATAAGATCTGCTTAATAGACTCATGACAAAAGCCAAAGTGAATAATTTCACATTGAATATTATTATCCAAATTATACTTAGATACTTCATTAGATAGTCTTAATATTGAAGGTATATCTTTAGAAGGAGAGCCTTGTTCTAATTCAAGTCTACAAGAAAGGGTAATAACTTTTTTGGAAGATGATTTAGGGTTTATAGTTACTGCAAGACTTCTGTTATATAAATCAGAATTAAGAATAGGTAAAACTACAATCGTCTTCTTAAATAAAACATATTTACCAGTATTAGAAGAATTTACAAGGACAGTTTTAGAACAAAAATTGACTAATAATAAATAAATTAATACTGAAAAAAGATGTATTGGACGATTTCTTGTTATAGAAAGATGATAAGGAACTTGTAAATATACATCTGCTCTTCTAATACATAAAAATGCAAATATTATAATTGGTATATCCCGAGGACCAGATAAGCAAAAAGGTCGGCCATTAGTCTTCTTAAAAATGTGTCTTAATAAGATTAGTATATTTAAGCGATGAGTATAAATATTAGATTGACTTATCTTAAATAAATCGATAATTTTTTCAGCAACTATCTCCCCTCCACCTATGGCACCTAAACCGTGATAAATAATACTAGAGGGTTTAGAGATCAAACTAGGTAAATCTGAAAGATATTTCAAGGAAATAATTTATTCTAATTAATTATAGCGTGATACAAAATTTTAAAAATTCAATTTAATGCTATTCATTTTTCGTAAGCAAGCCATTTATAGATAAATAATTAAAAATAGCTTCTGCAACTTTTTGATTTCCTTTTTCTGTTACATGAATAAAGTCTAAAAATATCTCGTGAGGAAATATTTTATTATTATCTCCTCTAAATAGTTTAGATAAATCTATGGATATAATTCCAGATTCAGTTAACTCCTTGTGTCTATTTTGAAAGACTTTGGTACCTGTTGTTAGATATTCTTTTGCACCACATGGAATCATCTCTGAAGGACTAGACTCTATTAATTTAACTTCATATGGTGTATGTTTAGATTCATGCACAGAAAACAGGTTGGGTTGAAAAAAATGAATAAAGCTAGCGCCTCTATCAAGGCTAATTTTTCGTGCATTAATTAAATCATTTTTATATACATCAAAACTTTGGTTTGAACGATTTAGCAAACTAGCTAGGTTTGGTATTTGGGATCCATCACATATAATAGATTCATTATTCTGATTTTTTAACTGAGAAAAAAGTTTATAAGTTTGAAGATTAACTACTAATAGCTTAATACTATTGATCCAATAATTTTTTTTATTAGAGCCTATAATTGTACCTTTTGGATCTGCATTGGCGACACCATTCCAAATATTATTACCTCCATCATAATAAATAACAATGTCACCGCTTTTAAGAGGAGTTCTTAAAAGAAAATCATTCTGTTGACTTGTAACTACAGAGGTAAATCCTCGATTATGGACTCCATAATCTAAATAATCATTAAGGGTAAGAAAACGTTGCAAATAAGAAGGAATTGTATATTTATTTATCACCTCACTACTCTCTATAGTTGATCCACCATATATATAAATATTCCTAGAGTATTCTTTATTTTTATAAGCAGTAATTCTCCATCCATCCTGTATAGTAAACCCCTGACAAAAAGGAGTATTTTGTTGTCTTAAGTTATAACCCTTTCCATCGTGAAATTGCTTGGTCTCACATTCAGGATTATCATTGCTCCATGTCTGTTTAATAAACCAATCAAAATAATTTGAATCCTTATATGGATCAGGTCTAGAAAGGCGAAAGTATTTATGAGTCCTGTGAATAATACTTTCATTAGGGTCAATTGATTTTTGAGGCAATGACTTTAAGCCTTTATTTGATACCTTCAATAAGGAAAAAGATAATAATTCAACAACTGAAAAGGTAATAAAAGACGTTAATAATGGGATTATAAATAAAAATTTTTTTTCTATCTTATGATTCATTCTCTAATATTTTGATTAATTATTTGATTATGAAAATCTTTTAAAGTGTGATCAATCCCTTTCTCAAGACTAATCTTAGGTTTCCATCCTAAACTCATTATTCTACTTACATCTAATTGTTTTTTAGGAGTACCATCTGGCTTACTGTTATCCCATTTTATTGAACCAGAAAAACCTATCTTTTCAGCAATAATTTCTGCTAGTTCTTTAATCTTTAAATCTACACCTGTACCAATATTTAAATAAGATAATTTCTGACCATTCAAAAAAGTAGGTGCGTTAATACTTTCAGGTTTCCAAAATCGCAAAGCAAATAAACAGGCATCACCCAAATCATCTACATGCAAAAATTCACGTAAAGGGGTACCAGTACCCCAACAGGTAACAGAATCATCTCCTCTTTTATAAGCCTCATAAAACCTTCTAATCATTGCAGGTAATACATGACTATTGTCTTTATGATAATTATCACCAGGACCATATAAATTAGTTGGCATTAAAGTAATTGCATCAAAGTTATATTGCTTTCTTAAGGCTTGACAAAGTTTTAAACCTGTAATCTTAGCTATTGCATACCATTCATTAGTAGGCTCTAAAGGGCCAGTCAAAAGAGCTTCTTCTTTAATTGGTTGTTCAGAAAATTTTGGGTAAATGCAACTACTACCAAGAAAAAGTAATCTCTTTACCCCATATTTCCAAGAAGCATTAATTACATTATTTTGTATCTGAAGATTATTCAAAATAAAATCCACTGGAAAACTTCTATTAGCTTCAATTCCTCCTACTTTCGCTGCAGCAAGTACAACAATGGAAGGCCTATACTTTTGAAACCAAGCATCTACTAATTGTGAATTCAGCAAATCAAGATTTCGACGATCAATAGTTAATAGATTTTTAAAACCATTACGATTAAAAGATCTACAAATGGCCGAACCGACCATACCTCGATGGCCAGCTACAAAAATACTTTCTTCTTTATTAATTAACTCTATCGAATCAATAGTTTTTAAAGTTAAATTCACCTTGCAGAATTCGATGGGGGTGATTCCATAGGGCTAACTATGGAATAACCTTTTTTAGACAATAAAGATTCTTTAGCAGCTTCTTCTTTATCAACTTTTACCATCTCTGCAACAAGTTCTTCCAAAGATGTATTGGGTTTCCACCCTAAAATTTCATGGGCCTTCGTGGGGTCACCTAAAAGAGTTTCTACTTCGGCCGGTCGAAAATATCGTGGATCCACCCGAACTACTATCTCATTATTATCTTGACGTTTTCCAATTTCTTGAAGTCCTTCTCCTATCCATTGAAGATTACCCCATCCCAATTCTCTAGCAGTTAATTCAATAAAATGTCTAACACTTTCTTGACGGCCAGTAGCAATTACAAAATCTTGAGGTTGGTCTTGTTGAAGCATTAGCCATTGCATTTCAACATAATCTCTAGCATGGCCCCAATCTCTCAAGGATTCTAAATTTCCTACATAAATACATTTATCTAATCCAGCGTCAATTCGAGATAAGCCTCTTGTAATTTTACGCGTCACAAAGGTTTCCCCTCTTCTAGGAGACTCATGATTAAACAGTATTCCATTACACGCATACATACCATAGGCTTCGCGATAATTTACGGTTATCCAAAATCCATATAATTTTGCTACTGCATAAGGGCTTCTTGGATAGAAGGGTGTTTTTTCACTTTGAGGAATTTCTTGAACCTGACCATATAACTCACTAGTACTAGCTTGATAAATCTTAGTATGATTTTTTAAACCTAATAAGCGAACGGCTTCGAGAATGCGTAGTGTTCCTAACCCATCGCAATTTGCTGTATATTCAGGGGCTTCAAAACTTACTGCAACATGACTTTGTGCTCCTAGATTATATATTTCATCAGGTTCAATTTGCTGAATTATTCTAATCAGATTTGTACTGTCAGTTAAGTCCCCATAATGAAGAATTAAACTAGGTTCTAGATCATGTGGATCTTGATATAAGTGATCGATTCTACTTGTATTAAAACTACTAGATCGTCTTTTTAGTCCGTGAACCTCATAGCCTTTTTCTAACAATAGTTCTGCGAGATAACTACCATCTTGCCCTGTAATACCAGTTATTAATGCTTTCTTACTCAAATCACTCATTGAATAAATCGTAAAATTAAGTTTATCATATTTGTTTAAGTAGAATTAATTTGATAAATGAAATAGTTTAACTAGATCAAATGACATAAGTGATGAAACAATTTTTAAAGACTTTAGAATCTCTAGCGATTCAGAATCTTGAGCAAGGCTCTCTGCTCTATTAATGGAAGTCATAGCGAGCTTAGGCTTAAATTGGTACAGATTTACAACAGCTTTGGCAATAAAAACAAATTTATTATTTGGGTCTTCTTTAGTCAAAAGACTTAAAGTATTCAATGATTCTGGAATCTTAATTTGTAGTATTTGTGCTAAAGCTAAGGCATATATATCATCGAGTGAGGTTTGATTCTTATTTAATCTATATAGTAAAATTAACTCACCATTGCTTAAATAAGATTGATCAGCATCGCTTTGATTAGTTTGACCTACTAAATCAAACAACTCATCAAACCTCCCTAATTTTAAGAGCTTACCCATATAATATAAAGTTGCAATATGATTATTAGCTAACTTATATTGATTAAGTTTATCATTGGTTTTCTCTAACTGAACTAAATCTAATTCTATATTATCTAGGATGATTTTATTATTATTCCTAGCTAATAAGCTTATCGAAGGAATAAGGCTAGAATCATATGCTTCATCCGGCAAATCTAATTTAAATTGTTGAATAATAGAAACACAATTGTTGGAAGTGGGATCATCTATCAGAGTACCTTCTCCAATTGGTTGATCAGCTCTCCATGAATCATTTTGACCTTTTAGAGTAACAATTAGATTACTTCTATCTAATTTAGAAATTAATCCACTAACAATAGTTTTAGATCCTCCTTTGAGAGCTTCAAATTTTACATTGGGTTGAGAAGAGTCACATTCAATTGGCAAGACATTAATAGAAGCCTGATGCCTTCTATATAAAAATGCTTGACTTAAATCTGGTAAATCCCATTGGTCAAAAAGAAAGAAATCAGACGAATCTAATAGCTTATTTTTTAGTTCTTCTTGAATATGATTACTCATAGTACCTTGATCACCTGATTTGATAATAAACCAATCAAAGTTCATTAGATCATTATAAATAGATTTTTCATTGCTAACTATTTGTCTTGAATAAACAAAAGGCTTTTGATTAATACCTTCAGCTTCTAGGTTAAACGCATTTAAACCAATACTATCTGGTAAAACAGCTAGGGTTGAATCTTGGTAAGGATTAGCTGTCCTAATTGAATTTACAATTTGGTCTAAAGGCCAATAATTAATCTTGTCTGGTGAATGCTTTGGAAATCCTGTTAATGGAATTCCCACGCCAAACTGATTCCAAATCAACCCTTGAATAATTAAAGAAATAAATATTATTCTTGAATAAATATTGAAATAAGAGTAAGAACTAATAGTAGTTAGGAGTATGGACAATAAAATACATATCTGAGGAAATATAGGTAAAATAAACCTGTAATCCTTTGTAGTCATAATAATAGCTATTAGCAGTCCTCCTATTGGAAAGCTTAGAAACCATAAATAAGTCAAATGCGAATATTTAAAAATAATTCTTTTGGATCGTTTATTAGTGAATAAATAAACTAAAGTAAAGGCTATTAAAAATAAAAATGCACTGATTCCAAACATTCTTGGAATTAGATTTGGATAAAATAACCACCCATCTAAAGAGTTGGCCTCTAACCCTTCCTGATATAACACTCCCCATCTTCGAGCATTATTTAAACTAGTCAAAATAGTCAACCAATTTTTAGACAGCCAAGGGTGAGTTATTATATGAAAAAAATAAGATGCTAATAATATCTGAAAAATATAATTTAGATGCAATCTAAGCAAGGATTTTCCAACCAGGACAATAGTGATTAAAGCTGGAATCCAAAAAAAGAAAATAGAAGTCGGCCTTATAAGGAAGATAGCAGCTATAGAAGTTCCTAATAAAATAGAATAAATATAATTATAATTATCCTTATTTAAATACCAAATACATGCTATTAGCCAAGTGAAGGTGATAATTGAAGTTAAACTAAAGTCGATTAAATAATCAGTTCTTTGAGTTAACAAAGCAGGGGTAAAAGAACACAAAAAAGATGACCATAAACCTGTGGATCTATCTTTAATTAATCTTCCTAAATAAAAAATAGAAAAAATAAATACTACATTAAAAAAAAAGTTTGAAAGAATGGCATTACGATAACTAAATTCAAAAAATTGTAAGAATATAGCAGATATCATATAAGTTAAAGGGCCTCTATATGTTGTAGAAATAGACCAAATTTTTTGCCACCAATCAGAATCTAAAAGGTTGAAATCATTAAATAAATATGCCATTCTATATAATTGGCTTAAATGAAACCCTTGGTCCCAAGCAGGAGGAGCTACATGTAAAGAAGACCAGGTATAGTCAATTAAAAAAGAAAAAGTTAAAATGAATAATAAGATTAAGAAATCAGATGATTTAATATAAAAATATCTATTCATTGATTTGTGATTAATTTTTTATCTAGAAGAGATGTTAGGGATTTCAAGACTTAGTTGCTTATTTAAATTCAAAACTATCAAACCAATTAAAAAAGGAACAAATAAAGTATATAATCGAATAATTAATGTAACAACGATAGCTTCACTTCTGCCAGATCCATAAGCCAAAGAAATTGCAAGAGCTGAGGCTTCACTCGTAATTAGTCCTGCTGGAAGAAAAGATAGTGCTCCTCCTAGCCCCATTCCAGTTCTGATAATTACAGATTCCCTAAAATCAATGTTGACGCCTAATTTTATAAATAAATAATATACAAATAAAGACTCAAATAACCAAATAATAATCCCAAATAAAATAGTTAAAGGGAGTATTCGCAAAGATAATACATTCCTAAAGTTCAAAAACATATTAGTATAGCTAGGAACCAATTTATTATTCAGAAAAGAAAATATGCTGAGTTGAGATAGTGTTAAAATAATTTTTTTGAAAATATCTTTACATGGTCTTGAAAATAAAAAAATTAACATGAGTAGGGTGATAAAAATAAATATTTGTTTGTTACTGGATAAAAGAAGGAACATAATTAATAGTGCACTAATCAAATCTGAAAGACGTTCAGAGAACGTAGCTGCTAAACCTACTGATTTAGACATATGATAATTTTTATTTAACCAAAGCGCTCTAATAAGTTCTCCTGTTCTCCCTGGAGCTGCCATTAAGGCTAATCCTGATATATATATATTACATGATTGAAAAAAGGATAATCTTGAAGATAAAAATAAAAGTAGATAATGCCATCGGAATGCTAAGACTACATGGGTAAATAAAGGAAGAGATAAAAAAGAGAACCACCAAGAAACAGGAATCAATGACATTGAATTTTGGATTTCAATAAAACCAAAAATGAAAGCTGCCAAGGTATAAAGTATTATTGCTAAAATAGTTATTCTAAATATATTACTAAGACGCATCAATTTAAGGTGTAAATCTAAGTTTCTTAGCCGCAATTAAACACATTTTTCCAAGAATCAAACCTTCCTTTAAATGAGCAATATTTGAATCCCCATAAATTCTTTCTTGATACCTTATTGGAAGCTCTACAATTTTTAAATTTAATTTACTTGCTCCAAATAACAAATCAAAATCACCAAAAGGATCAAAATTTCCAAAATAACTTCTTCCCTGTTTAATAAGTTGATAATCACTATTCCACAACACCTTTGTTCCGCATAAAGTATCCTTAATGCGTTGCCTTAACAACCAAGAAAAAATAGCTGCAAAAAACCTATTAGCAAAAGTATTCAAATATGGCATTGCTATCTTACTTCTAGGATAAACCAATCGGCAACCATTAATAAAGTCTCCAGTACCTTCAGACAAAGCTTGAACAAACCTAGAAAGGTCCTCAGGCCTCACTGTCAAATCAGCATCTAAAATGATAAGTATTTCACCTTTAGCCTTTTCAAAACCAAGCCATACAGCATCTGCTTTCCCACGACCTGTTTGTTGATATTTAGAAAGCCTCAAAGGACCCCTATAATTATCTATTAAATTGCTAATAGCAGACCAAGTATTATCTGTAGAATGCCCTTCTACAAAAATAACCTCAGTAAATTTCCCTAATTCTGATAATCTTGATATCGCAGATGTAATATTTCCTTCTTCATTACGTGCTGGAATAATCACACTAACTGAAGGCTTTTCTATAGGCTTAGGGTTTGGTTTCGCTACCATCCAATGAGTTAATCCTAAATGCTCTATAAATGGTAATTGACTTATATACTGGTTAAAAAAAGAAGTGACCAAAGGGATTTGCCTAGGGATAATAAATCTATGCCCTTGCTTAAATAATTGCCAACCAGACAAATCTAAAAGATTTTTGACATCGCCAGGTGTAAGCCAACTTTCTGGAGGTTGGGGCTCCCTTTGTCCAATCTTTTCTGCAATCTTCAAAAAAGGTTGCCAAAGCCAATTATGAAAATTGATAATCAAGCGAGTACGAGAATGACTAAACTTATGTATATTTTCTAATAATGTATGAACATCCTTAGCTGTATTTAAAACATTATTTAAAATAATTATATCAAAAGGTTCTAAACATTCTATTGATTCTGGGGTCAAATTATCCGGACTTAAATTAAAGAAATTAAGCTTTTCATATTGTTCTTTAGCTCTTTGATATTTATATGTGTCAAGCTCTACCCCCACTCCATAAATGGGATCAAAGGAAGCGAGTGTATCGCCATATCTACTACCAATTTCTAAAACTCTTAACCCTGAGGGTACGAGTAATTGATGGATTTGTTGTAGATCTCTATAATATATTCTATTTATCCTCTTATAATCTCGTTTGTCTCTAGACATATCAGAAGATATCTTTACCTATTAAATATCATAGATTATTGATGAGACGAAATCAAGGACTACTTATCACTTTTTCAAAGATGTTATCTTTTTTGAATCAATATCCAAGGCCTTATAGACTCACTCCTATAAATAATATCAATGTCACTCATATCTTCTGCAATAAGAGAATTATAGTGAACCCATGCATACTGATTTCTATTAATTGAATCAACTGTTCTTAAAGCCAATCCATGAGTGGGAGTATATAAAGCTACTTTAACTAATTTTTTAAAGGAATCTTCATCAAATTGCGATGGAAGTATAAAGTTAATTGTATGGTTATTAACAACAAGACTATTTACAAGGTCAAGTTTGATTTGAGGGTCTCGATTAGTCAGAAAACCATTTTGTACTATTATGCTATATGCTAAATATGGAGCTAATAGTAGTAAAAAGATTCTCTTGCTACTAAGATTTTTTATTGAAAATAATAAAAATGGGAAACCTAAGCAATTCAATAAAAGGATTACTATTTTAGTATCTATATAATGAAAATTAAAAGCATGAATAAAGGTATTAATTAAAATAAATAAGCTGGCTAAAATAAAGATCAAGCCAAATGATATAAAGAGGATTGATAAGCACTTTTTGTATTTAAATTCACTGGAAAACACATATTGAATTCCTATACTCGCATTAATTGCCATAAAAGGTACCATCTGAAGTGAATAATAAGATGTTTTAGTTTTAAATAATGATAAGAGTAAGAATAAGATTAGGGGGTATGAAGTTAATAATAGTCTTGCTGAATGGTTAGATATTTTCTGATTCGTAATCAAACCTATAATACAAAATATAATCCAAGGAAATGTATTCGCAGGAAAGTTCCAAAAATAATAAAGAAAAGAGCCACTATAAGAATCTGAATATGAAAGGTAATAGACTTTATTAACTAATCCTGAAACATTAGACAATCCATATTCTTGAATACTTAAAATTAACCAACTAGCAAATGGTATTATTCCTAAAAGAACTCCCAACCATAAAGATAATGAAGATAAAATCTTTCTCTGACATACAATAATGTATGGTAATATAGCTAGTATAGGTAAAATTATCATAAAGCTTTTCAACATAATTGCAGGTCCTATTGACAACCCTGCAAAAAAGGTCCAAATAGCTTTAGATGTATTTTGATATTTTAATAGTGAAAATATCCCGAATAGTTCAAACGCTAATAATGACATATCTTGCGTTGCTAAATGTAAATTATCTACCCATAGAAAAGTTGTTGCTAAAATAAAAATTGTTATAATTGCATTGTTTTTTCCTTTAATAATATAGGCTATTTTATAGCTAAAAAATAAAGTTATAATTCCAGCTATTAATGATGGTAAATGCGCAGCAAATATACTATCACCAAATAACTTTTGAGAAAATGCGATCAACCATTGTATACCAATTGTTCTATCATAAATAATACTATCCCACCACATAGGTGCTATCCAATTTCCACTATCTATTATCCATTTAGCTTGAAGTGCATAATAACCTTCATCTTGAGCAATATAACTTCTTTCTTTAAAGTAAAATAATATGGGAAATAGTAATCCGATATAGAATAAAAATTTTAAAGTTATCTTGTCTAATAAATGTAAAAAGTAGTTTTTTTTATTAAAATCCATCTTTTGAAAAAAGATCAATGATATCTATGTAATATGGGAAAATAGTAGAATTTCCTAAACAACCTTTTAAAATGGCAAATAAATGCATTTTACTTTTGCAAGGAGGCTTAGGCAATCAACTAATTCAATGTGCATATTGTGAAACCCTAAGTATTTATAGCAAAAGAAATGTAGAAATTAACCCTATCTTATTCAATAGATATCTTTCTTTAGTTAGAAAGACGACTTATAGAAAATATTGCTCAATTATACAAAAGTACTTTATAGAAAGGAAAGCTTATAAACAAATTCCTGATTTAATTAGATTTTACAAGCAAAAATCAAACAATAATATAATTACTGATACAATGAATAATGAAAATATATGCCAGAAGCTATCAATTGTAAAAAAAGAAGATAATGTCTGGATATATGGTTATTTTCAAAGAAAAGAAGCTTTTAGTAAAAATGCTATTACCTTTTGGCAATTTGTATTCAATGAAATATCTTTAAATTTAATCCCTTTCAAATCTGAAGATATGATTGCTTTACATATAAGAAATGGAGACTATATCAAATCTCAAAATAAATCTATTTATGGTTTCCAATCAATAGATATGCAATTAAATAAAGCTATCGAGTATCATAATTTAATAAACTCAAAAAGTAAAGTATTTATATTTACTGATTCTAATGAGATCGTAACTGAATATCTAAAAAAGAAAAAATATGAAAAAATTAAAGATTTATTTGAAATCATGCCAACTAATAATGCTATTGACGATTTAAAAGAAATGGCTTCATTTCGACATATTATTGGAACTAATTCAACATTTTCATTATGTGCTGGAATGTTATCCTGGTTAAAAAGCTATAATCAAAAAGAGGAAAGACCATCTCTAATACTTCCAAGTACATGGTTTAAGAATCAAGAAGATAATCAAAAAATATTAAACGATTTAAAAAATTGTGATTTTACAATCTAAAATTATATCGAAATTAAAAAAAATAAGTATAATTTTTCTAATAAAATTGTACTACAAAAAATAATTCAGTAAAAATTGAAATTATAAGAACAGCCAAAGAACTGGCCTGCCTGCTGTCTAAGAAGGAATAATCATGTTTAATTTTAAGTATGGCTAAGAAAAGCAAGACAATTGAACTGCTGGGACGTCTCTATCAGGCATTACCAAAAAAAAGGAAGCGATCACTCTTTTTCATCTTGCCAATTGCTGTCCTAACTGGATTGGCTGATGTATTTGTAGTTGGATTAGTTTCAAGGTTGTTTACAGTTGTAGTTGGTGGTGAAAATAGACCATCCTTACCTATTTCGATATTTGTACCTGATGACCATAGATTAAGAATTATAGGTCTGGTCGTTTTATATATCTCAATGAATTGGATAGCATCTTTTTTAAAACTAACTCTTCGTGCAGCACAAGAGAGATTAAGAGTTTCAATTTGGAGAGATCTATCTGAACTAGCTTTGAAAAAAATATTATCTCAACCCTATGAATTCTTTATAGGGAAAAATAACTCTGATATTACAAGTAAAGTTCTACTGAATATTGTTAGAGTATCTGAAAGAATGGTTAACCCTTTATTAGCTTTAACTTGTGGTATTTTTGTTGTTTCATTTATATGTATAGCTATTGTTGCAATAGAAAGAGCAGTAGCAATATATTTAATTATAGGGTTAATAGCATTTTACGTATTGATTTCTGGAATAGTTACTCCATATGTAAGATTCGCTACACGAAGAAGAATAGAACTTGAAAAAGAAACTAATAGTATTCTGAATGAATCCTTAAAAACAATTGTTGATGTTCAACTAACAGGATCTGAATCATTTTTTCAGAAAAAATATAATGATTCTGGCAAAAAAGCATATTCTCCTATTTGGAAAGCTGAGGTACTCCCAGAATTCCCAAGGGCTTTGGTAGAACCATTTGGAATAACATTAATTTTCTGTATAGGTTTGATACCACTTATTACCAATCAACAAGCTACTTCTTTTGTAGAGATTGTTCCTTTTGTAGCAACTATTGCTGTTGCTTCTTTAAAGCTTACCCCCCCTCTTCAAGATACTTTTAGAGCATTAACTTTATTAAGATCATCTTTGCCAGATCTTGAAGAAACACTTAAAATAATAGAGCTTCCTAATAATAAATTAACAATATATTCACCAGGAGTTCCATCAGTTAAAGGTATTAATCCTAGAGAGAATATCAAATTAAATAATATAAAGTATAAATATCCTTTTAGTGATAAATATGTTCTAGATGGAATTAATTTAACAATTCCTGTAGGTAGCAGAATTGCTTTTGTCGGCAAAACAGGAAGTGGTAAAACAACTACCGCTAATCAACTTTTATGTTTAATCCGTCCAACTTTAGGTAGTCTTCAATTAGATGGAATAGATCTTACTGATAATGAAGTTCCAGCATGGCAAGCATGCTGTTCTTATGTATCACAATCATTTAATTTACTAAACACTAATGTCATAGAAAATATAGCTTTTGGTCAACCTAAATCTAAAATAGACGAAAGTCTAGTTTGGGATTCTTTACAAGCTGCTCAATTAGAAGAGTTTATAGCAGATTTACCAATGGGCTTATATACAAAAATAGGTGAAAATGGCATAAAATTATCAGGAGGACAACGACAAAGGATTGCTTTAGCTAGAGCACTTTATAGAAAATCAAGTTTCCTTATTTTAGATGAAGCAACAAGCGCACTAGATAATCAAACCGAAAGTAAAGTAATGGAAGCTATAGAATTAATTGGTAGAAGATGTACAATAATAATTATTGCCCATAGAATTTCTACTGTAATGAAATGTGATTCAATATGTGAATTTGAGAAAGGTAGAATAAAAGCCTCTGGTAAGTTTGATCAACTAATCAATATTTCTGAAACATTTAGGGAATTAACAAAACCAGTTAAAAACTCTAGCCAATCCAGTAAAGAAGAGAATTATTTAGTCTAATAATCCCGAAATAATAAAAAAATCCATAGAAAGTTGATATGGCATCAGAAGGAATTTACTATTTCCATCCTATTAGCTAGTATATAAAAAGTTGTTGTAAAACCATTGAACAATCTAATTATATTTGATCTAGACGGTGTACTTATAGATAGTAAGGATATTCATTATAATTCTCTAAATAAAGCCTTATCAGATATAGATCAAAAATATGTTATTGATAGAGAGTCACATATTAAAAAGTTTGATGGTCTTCCTACGATGGAAAAGCTGGCAATATTAAGCTCAACTATTAATTTGCCCATAGACTCTCATCAAAAGATATTTGAAGAAAAGCAAGAGTATACATTTAACGAATTCTCAATGCTCAAAGAAGATAACCTCCTTAAAGAATTATGCGTTAATATAAAAAATAGGGGTATTAAAATTGCCGTTGCTAGTAATTGCATTCGCAAATCAGTGCAAATAGCACTGTTAAGAATAGGTATCATTGAACATATTGATTATATTGTGAGTAGTGAAGATGTTTATAGAAAGAAACCATTTCCTGAATGTTATTGGAAATGTATGGTTGCATGCAATTCGATTCCTTCTTCTACTGTAATCTTTGAAGACAGCCATGTGGGCAGACAAGCTGCAAAAAAAAGTAAATCACATTTAATTCCTGTAGAAAGTAGAAAGAAGCTGAATTTAGAATTGGTTAAAACAGCATTTAACTTATTAGACTCAATTCCATCTTTACCATGGATAGATCCAAAATTGAATATATTAATCCCTATGGCTGGGGAAGGATCAAGATTTTCCAATGCTGGATATACATTTCCGAAACCATTAATAGAAGTAAATAACAAACCTATGATTCAAATAGTCACAGAAAATTTAGCTATAAATGGTCAATTTACATACATAGTAAAAGAAGATCATTATAAAAAATATAACCTGAATTATCTTATGGAGTTGATATCACCAGGTTGTAATATAGTACAAGTTAAAGAAAAAACAGAAGGCGCTGCATGTACCACATTATTAGCAAAGGACTTAATTAACAATGAAAATCCATTATTAATAGCTAATAGTGATCAATATATTGAATGGGATTCTCAAGAGTGTATGTATTACTTCTCTGATCCATCTATAGATGCAGGGATCCTTACATTTAAAGCTACTCACCCTAAGTGGTCATATGCAAGAGTCAACGATGATGGCCTAGTCAAAGAAGTAGCAGAGAAGAAGCCAATAAGTAAAAATGCAACAGTAGGTATTTATTATTGGAAAAGGGGTTCTGATTATGTGAAATATGCTGAAAAAATGATTCAAAAAAATATTAGAACTAATAATGAATTCTATGTCTGTCCTGTATTTAATGAAGCTATTGAAGATGGATTAAATGTAAAAATTTTTGAGGTTGATAAAATGTGGGGAATAGGCACTCCAGAAGATTTAAAAGTCTTCTTAGAAGAAGGTATTACATGAAAATCATAGCTCATAGAGCAAATATTAACGGCTCTAATAAAAATACTGAAAATACGTTAATTCAAATAGATAAGTGTATATCATTTGGATATGATGTAGAGATAGATCTTAGACTCATTGATGATCAATTATTTCTAGGTCATGATGAACCTTTAAATAAGATAAGCAAAGAAAAATTATTAAGTTTAAAGGATAACTTATGGGTTCATTGTAAAAATATAGAAGTTTTAAATATGTTTTCTGCTGATAAGATTCTTAGTCAAGAAATAAATTATTTCTGGCATCAAAAAGATTCTTATACACTTACAAGTAAAGGTTATATATGGTCATATCCGGGATCAGCTATCTCAACAAGATGCATTTATGTTCTCCCAGAAATGATAATAGGAAGTGAAAAGCTAATGAGTTTTTATAATTCATACTCTAATATTGCAGGTTGCTGTACTGATTACCCTAATATAATTAGGTAATATATAAGGAATTTACAGTATTTAAATAGATATGACTATAAATAAAATTTTAAAGAGAATAATCAATGTTCCACTGAACAATTCTAGAAAACAACAATTAATTTATATTATTAAATGGATGAAACAGAGGTTGAATTCTAAGGGTTTATATATAACAGAAAGATATCGAATTGCAAAGCCTCACATAAACAAATCATCTATAAACGACAAAACAAACGATGTAGCAATTTTAATGAGAGGACCTATTGTAGAAGAGGATGATTTCACAATAAATACACTAAAATATTATAGGAGTATTTATCCAGAAGCACCTATATATCTTTCAACATGGGATCACTGTTTGCAAAACAATTTGCAGAGTTTAAAAAAAATAAATATCAATATCATATCTTCACAATATCGTAAGCCATCTACTGGTTTTGGAAATATGAACTTACAAATTATTGGGAATAAAAATGGAATGGTAAATATTATAAAGCATAATATCAAATATACACTAACCACAAGAACAGACCAGAGATTTTATTCATATAATGTTTTAAAATATTTAAAAGAAATACATGCATTATTTGATGATTATTCAAATGATAATAATGAAAAAGATTTACAGATTAAAAGGCTAATAGGACTAAGTTTTAATACTTTTTTATATCGTATATATGGTCTAAGTGATATGTTTTTATTTGGATTGTCAAATGATGTTCATAATTATTGGGATTCTGATTATGACAAGAGAATATTTAAAGAAATGGATTTAGAAATTCAAACGCAAAAAGAATGGTCAGAGCAAAGAATATATGAATGTTACTTTATGACAGAATTCTTAAAAAGAAATGGGCATCAAATAACTTGGAGATTAGATGATTACTGGAAAATATTACGTGAAAGATTTATAATTATAGATAGTAGTGCATTAGATTTCTTCTGGCCTAAATATTCACATTTAGAAGAGCGGTGGAAGAACTACAATAAAAATATACTTTTCAAAGAAATAACTAATAGTGATTGGCTCCTGTTAAAAAATTTCAAATTAGAACTAGACGAAGAAATAACAAAAAGACCTTTCAATGCTCAAGATTCTTAATAAATCGATGCTATCAAAAGATCTTCTGTAGTAATTAAACATGTCTGCATATTTCCTTGATTGGAATGGCTTCTTGCAAATATAAGATTGGTGCATCAAGAACACTGCAAGTCTCTAAAGAGCAGCTGGGAACCTACAAAATTTCAAAAATATGACTTAAAATATGTTATGTTGATCCTTACAAAGTAAACCTATCGAATAAAATATATTATTAAAACTTAGATTATTAGCTAAGTAGTACAATCGGCATTGATGTTGATACAGGCAGCAAAACCCAGTGATAGCAATGTATATCAAGAAGTTAATTATCGGTATATTGGTGGTATATCGTGATTTCAGTCGCTGAAAATCCAGTCGTGGAGTTACTACCGGTATAAAAGTTGTATACTAAAACAATTGCACTCTTAAATCCCTTCCAGTGCAGTCTATCTTAGGTTACGTAGTATAGTCGGCATTAATACGAATATACTCATCTGACAAATCACATCCCCAAGCAATTGCTTGCTGACTACCTTCTCCTATTACTAATTTAATAGGCACAGTTTTGTCCTCTAATTTAACATTTTTTCCTTTTATTTTAGTTCTCATATAATTCCTAATAAGAACTGAGTTAAATTCCAAAGGTAATCCCATACCCATTAATTGAAAAGGTCCTATCCAAAGAGAAGTATTGTCAAGTTGAAAAGGAACCCCTGATCTTCCTGCTGCTGCAATTATACGTCCCCAATTTGGATCACACCCATGAACTGCTGTTTTTACTAAGGAAGAACTACATATCGTACGAGCAATAAGGCCAGCATCAAACTTGTTTTTTGCTCCTTCAACCTTTACTTCAATTACACAATTTGCACCCTCACCATCTCTTACAATTGACTTAGCAAGGTAAGTAGATACTAGTTTCAAACCTATTTCGATTTCTTCAAAATATTGTTTATCAAGAGGTGCACCTCCTGAAAAAGCCAAAACAGAATCATTTGTACTTGTATCGCCATCGACAGTAATTAAATTAAATGAATCATCGACTACTCGCTTAATCATGGAATCCCAATCAACTTTTGGAATTGCAATATCACATGTCAAAAAACCAAGCATTGTTGCCATGTCAGGGTGAATCATACCTGAGCCTTTTGCCATGCCTCCAATACGCACACATTTACCCCCAAGAAAAGCTTCAATAGCAATCTCTTTAGTTGATAAATCAGTAGTTAAAATTGCCTTTGCAGCATCTGCACCACCTGTTTTATTTAAAGCATTAACAAGAGGGTCTAAACCATTCAAAAGATTATTGATAGGAATTGGTTGCCCTATAACTCCTGTGGAACAAATCAACACCTCATTTACAGAAACCCCTAATCTGTCTGCAACACCCTTTGTAGCAATTAAGCTATCTTCTAATCCTCGACTTCCTGTACAAGCATTTGCCTGACCTGAATTAATAAGAATTGCTCTAACTTTGCCATTCTCCTGAGATAAACGTTCTATACAAACATCAATACATTTTGCTCGGACTAATGATTTTGTAAAAGCACCTGCACATAAAGCATCTGGAGGTGCAAGTATTAAAGCCAAATCCAACTTCTCAGAAGATTTAAGTCCTGCCTTAATACCAGCAGCCTTATAACCAGAAGGCGCTGTTATTCCGCCACCCCCAGGTATCAAAGACCATTTAGATGATTGAAAAAGACTCAAGTTGATCTCTGAGAAAGTAAGCTCTTTATTATCCTGCGCTATTTTGAAAAAGTTTCCAAGCTATCAGCTTCAAAACGTTGGAATGGAGTTCAACGTCGTATTGGGATAACTGGCGGTATTGCTAGTGGTAAAAGTACTGTTGCAAAATTTTTAGTTAATTCTAAAAATATACCTATTTTAGATGCAGATCTTTACTCAAAAGAACTTTTAGGTTCAGGAAGTTATCCAACCCAAAAAGTGATCAACAGATATGGTAATCTAGTAATTCAAAAAGAAAATGGTTTACAGGTAATTAATAGATTAGAGCTTGGTAAAATTATTTTTTCTAATAAGAAGGAAAGAATCTGGCTTGAAAATTTATTACACCCTCTTGTCGAAGAGAAAATTAAAAAAGAACTAACAAAACACAAAAGTTATCAAACTATTGCATTGATTATACCATTACTTTTTGAAGCAAATCTCACATATTTATGTAGTGAAATATGGGTTGTATACTGTACTCTTCAAGAACAATATACTCGTTTAATTAAAAGGAATAACCTTACCTATAATCAAGCAAAAGAAAGAATTGAATCGCAATTTTCTTTAGACTATAAAAAAAATCTAGCTGATAAAATTATAAATAATCATGGTACGATGGATTCCTTATATAAAAAAACCGAAGAATTACTGTAATGAAATATTTAACCGTTTAATTTCTTTTTCAAAATTTGATTAGCCAACTTGGGATCAGCCTTACCACTAGTTTTCTTCATTAACTGACCAACGAAAAACCCTTGGAGTTTTGTTTTACCTGCTCTATAAGAATCAACCTCTTTTGGATGCTTAGTTAACAATTCATCAATTATTTCTTGCAAAATTGCTGGATCGCTAATCATTCCTAACCCTTTCTCATCAACCAAGACTTTTGGGGACCCTCCATTTGCAAGTAGTTCGGGTAAGATTTCTTTGGCTATTTTTCCACTTATTTTCCCCTCATCAATTAATTTAATCATTTCGGCTAATTCATTCGGAGTAAAAATTAAATCATCAAAACATATTTTGTTTGCCTTTACATAAGCTGCTATGTCCCCTGTAATCCAATTAGCAGCTTGCTTACTATCAGAACCTGCAGAAACAACAATTTCAAAATATCGAGCCATCTGATGATCATCAGTTAAAACACGTGAATCATACATAGACAGGCCAAAGTCTTCTGCATACCTATGACGCTTGGCAGAAGGCAATTCTGGCAACTCATCTCTCCATCTTTCCTTAAGTTCAACACTTACTTCAATTGGTCCCAAATCAGGATCAGGGAAATATCTATAATCACTACTCCCTTCCTTAGATCGCATGCTTTTGGTCAGTTGCTTGCTCTCATCCCACAATCTTGTTTCTTGATATACAGTTCCTCCTCTTTCATAGAGCTCGATTTGACGTTTAATCTCGTATTCACACGCTTTTTGAATAGCTGAAAAAGAATTCATATTTTTAATTTCAACTTTTGTCCCAAATGGTGCATTAGGTCCTCGTCTAACAGAAATATTGACATCACACCTCAATGAACCTTCCTGCATATTTCCATCCGATACTCCTAAGTATCGGACTATCCTTCGTATCTCAGAAGCATACTCTGATGCTTCACGGCCAGAGCGTAAATCTGGCTTGCTAACAATTTCAGCTAATGCAACGCCAGCTCGATTGTAATCAACTAAAGAATATTTAGAACCTGCTAAACGGTCACTGCCTCCATGAACTAATTTCCCAGCATCTTCTTCCATATGTAATCTTTCAATTCCTATCTTCTTTAAATAAGTTTCCTTCCCCTTTTCTGCTACTTCTACTTCTATCCAGCCATCCTCTGCTATTGGTTCATCGAATTGTGAAATTTGATAATTTTTTGGAAGATCAGGGTAAAAGTATTGTTTTCTATCAAATTTCGAATGTTTAGCTATTTTTAAATTTAAAGCCATAGCCGCCTTCACAGCATATTCAAGAACTTTTTTATTTAAAACTGGAAGTGTTCCTGGCAGACCACATACCACAGGATCAATATGTGTATTCGGCTCATCACCAAAATTTGTCGAGGCTGCAGTAAATATTTTGCTATTTGTCCCTAATTGAACATGTGTTTCTAATCCAATAACTGGTTCCCAATCAGCTTGCACTGTAGTCATTGCGTATATAAAAAATCATAATGTATTTTCATCTTATGGAAAAAATGCTCTAGTTGAATAGACATCCTGAGCAAAAAACTCAAACTTAAAAAAAGGAAAGCCAAAGTAATGGCTCAAACAAGCTCTAATCCCTTACTAATCCTTGGCGGAGGTTTAATTGGTTTATCATTAGCTCATTCACTAGCCAGAAAAGGTCACTCTGTAGAAGTATTAAGTAGAAGAAGAAATGAAGCTGCTGGCTTTGTAGCAGCAGGAATGCTTGCTCCACATGCAGAAGGACTCAAAGGAACTCTTCTCAAACTTGGTCAAGCTAGTCTTACCAAAATTCCTAATTGGGTGAAAACCATAGAAGAAGATAGTGGCATTTCATGTGGTTTAAGAGAATGTGGAGTAATTGTTCCTTTTATCAATAATCAAGATCGAGATTTATATCCAACAGCTGATCTAGGACAAAAACTAAACCAAAATGAATTACAAAAAAAAATCCCAGGAATAGCATCTCAATGGCAAGCAGGATTACTTTTCAAACAAGATGGACAAATAGATAACCGAAGAAGATTAATGCGAGCTTTAGAAAAAGCATGTGTTGAGTTAGGAGTCCACTTTCAAGAAGGCATTGAGGTTTTGAATATTATTAAGCAAAAAGATGTTTTTGAAGGTGTGAATATTCAAACAGCAGAAGGTAAAACAAAAAGAATCGTTTCCCATCAAGCAATTTTATGTTGTGGGGCTTGGAGTAATTATCTATTGAATGAACTACCTATTTATCCAGTCAAAGGTCAAATGTTTTCAATTCAAGGTCCTAAAGATTCTCTTAAAAGCATTCTATTTGGACCAGGCATTTATTTAGTTCCAAGAGAAGATGGACTCATAGTGGTTGGCGCAACAAGTGAAAAAAGTGCGGGTTTTAATGAAGGGTTAACACCTAAAGGACAATCAGACTTGCAAGCAGGGTTAAATTCATTACTCCCTATGGCAAGTCAATGGCCACATATGGAGCGATGGTGGGGGTTTAGGCCTTGTACTCCTGACGAATCGCCAATCCTTGGTGGTTCTTCAATAAAAGGACTCTGGCTAGCAACAGGTCATCACCGAAACGGAGTGTTATTAGCTGCTATTACAAGTGATTTATTAGCAAAAGAAATTAACCAAGAAGTTTTGACAAAACAAGAAAGTAATTTTCTGAAAGTCTTTAACTGGCAACGTTTTACTCTCTAATCAACCCAAATACATAATCAAAGTTTTTTCTAACCTGTAAAAAATTTCGTCTTATTCTATTCGCCAAGCATTATCTGAAAGAGACCAATCGTTTAATTCAGCAATGTCAAACCATAAACCAATCTCGAATGAAGCTGTTTCATGGCCATCAGATCCATGGATTACATTACGGCCAATATTGACAGCCAAATCCCCTCTAATCGTCCCTGGTTCTGCCTCAAGAGGCTTTGTTGATCCTATTAACTTCCTTGCACTTGCAATAACACCTTCGCCTTCCCATACCATTGCAACAACAGGACCACTGGTTATGAAATCAACCAAACCTCGAAAGAAAGGTCTTTCCTTATGTACGCCATAATGTTGTTCAGCCAATTCTCTACTTGGTATTAACTGCTTAAGGGCAACTAACTTAAACCCCTTACGTTCAAATCTCCCCAAAATCTCACCAACCAAACCTCTTTGGACACCATCAGGCTTGATCGCAAGGAAAGTTCTTTCAGCACTCATAAAAGCAAAATAAACAAATCATGGAGATATCGTCTTCTGCAAAGTACCCTCTTGGCAAGTAAAACAATAGGATTAAACAAAACTTGCCTAAGATTGAACTATAAAATCAGAAATCTCTAGATTGTATTCTTTCTTCTTTTGAGAACTTGACTAAATCCAAAATTAAACATGAAGAAAAAGCATGGTCTGTTCAAAACAGCATCTCCTTGTATGGAATAGATCGCTGGGGAGAACGCTACTTCTCTATCAACCACTCTGGAAATATTGACGTCAGTCCTCATGGCAAAGAAGGCATCAAACTGGACCTAAAAGTTTTTTTAGATGAATTAAAAGGTCGCAATTTAAAACCTCCATTATTAATCCGTTTTGACGATATTCTTGAAGACAGAATGAGACACCTACATCAAGCATTTGAAAATGCCATTAATAACTATGGCTATGACAACAAATATAAAGGCGTATTCCCGATTAAATGTAATCAACAACGTCATGTTGTAGAAGAGATAGTATCCATTGGACAAAAATGGCACTTTGGTTTGGAAGCAGGGAGTAAAGCTGAACTTCTTATTGCTTTATCTCTTATTAATGACCCAGAAGCATTTCTTATTTGTAATGGCTATAAAGACATGCAATATATCGAAACGGCTATTCTTGCACGTAAACTAGGTAGGCAACCAGTCGTCGTTATTGAGCAATCAGATGAAGTAGAACGTATTATTAAATCAAGCAAAAAACTAGGGGCAGCTCCTCTTATTGGTATTAGAGCCAAACTGTCAAGTCAAAGTAGTGGTCGGTGGGGAGATTCAATAGGGGAAAAAGCAAAATTTGGATTATCAATACCAGAAATCTTGCGAGCAGTCAAACAATTAAAATCTGCAGGGCTCCTAGAAGAATTATCTCTTCTCCATTTTCATATAGGAAGTCAAATAAATGATATAGGTGTATTAAAAAATGCTTTACAGGAAGCAAGTCAAATTTATGTGGAATTACATCGACTAGGTGCTCCTATGGGGCAACTAGACGTAGGAGGAGGTTTAGGAGTCGACTATGATGGAAGTCGTACTGCTACGCCTGCTTCAACTAATTACTCATTACAAAATTATGCAAATGACGTTGTCGCAACTATTCAAGAATGCTGTCACAGCAACAAAATTAAAGTTCCTACATTAATTAGTGAAAGTGGACGTGCTCTGTGTAGCCATTTTTCAATCCTTATCTTTAATATTTTAGGAACCAGTTCTGTAGAAGAAGAAATTCCAACTAAAACAAATAATGAATGCTTGTCTGTTAAAAATCTCAGAACAACACTAAAAGGTATCGAAGACTATAGTAAAAATAATTCAATAGAAACATCAAAACTTCAAGAATCATGGAATGATGCAGTTAAATTCAAAGAAGATGCTCTGGCTGCTTTTCGACTTGGCTTCATAGATCTGACAGAACGTGCTATAGCTGAACAACTCACAAAATCATGCGCAAAAAAACTTGCAAATCTATTAACTAATCATCCGATAATACCTGAAGAAGTACAAGTACTCAATGCAGAACTATCTGAAACTTATTACGCCAACATTTCTATCTTTCGTTCTGCTCCAGATACATGGGCTATCAATCAACTATTTCCAATTATGCCTATTCACCGTCTTGATGAAAAGCCCAGTCAGTTAGGACATTTTGCTGATCTTACATGCGACTCAGATGGTAAACTCGCACAATTTATTCACAATGGAAAGGTTAAACCATTACTTGAATTACATACTTTACACCCAAATGACGATTACTTAATAGGCATGTTCCTTAGTGGAGCTTATCAAGAAGTAATGGGCAACCTCCACAATTTATTTGGAAGTATAAATGCAGTCAATATACGTCTCATTAATAATGGAAAATATAAACTTGACCATGTAGTTCGAGGAAATACTAAAAGCGATGTGCTACTTGCAATGGAGCATGACTCTGAACAATTACTAGAGAGATTAAGAATGGCTAGTGAAATAGGTATTCAAAAAGGAAACCTAAAAATAAAAGATGCTCAAAATCTAATAGAGCATATAGAAACTAGTCTCAGAAAAAGTACTTACCTCCAAGAATAGATTAACTCAATAATTCAATTAACTTCTTATTTGCGAATTCCAAAGCAGAATCTAATGTCTTAGCATCTCGTCCACCAGCTTGAGCTAAATCAGGGCGACCTCCTCCTCCTCCTCCACACAGCTTCGCTATTGGGGCAAGAAACTTTCCAGCATGTAATCCTTTTTCAATAAGATCTTTTCCAAAAGCAGCTACTAAAATTACTTTCTTACTATCTTTCGGGTCAGGTGTACCTCCCAACAATATAGCTGATTGGCTCCCTAAGTGATCTAATAAACGAGTTGCCATCGATTGCAATGAATCACCTTTCATACCATCTAGACGTTTAATTAAATATTGACTATTTCTAATCGAAATAACTTGATCAACTAATGTTAAAGCTCTAGAAGCAATAACATCATTTTGAGCTTTGATAAGTAATTTATTTAAAGCTTTCACTTCAGTTTGTAAAGCAATTACACGATCAACAACTTCATTAGATTGAGCCTTAAATAGGCTTGTTAGCCTTTTTACCACAGACTCTCTTTCATTTAAATAATTTAATACTCCCTGTCCGGCAATAGCTTCTATTCTGCGAATACCTGAAGCAATACCAGATTCACTAATTATTTTAAAAACACCTATTTCAGCTGTATTAGCAACATGAGTACCGCCACAGAGTTCCATTGAGACTCCTGGAACATCAACAACTCGTACTGTTTCTCCGTATTTTTCTCCAAACATCGCAACTGCACCAGCAGACTTTGCTTCATCTATCTTCATTTCACTAACTATCAATGAATGGGCCTCTGTGATCCAAGAATTAATTAAATTTTCTACTTGCTCTAATTGAGTAGATGAAACCGGTTCAGATGCATGAAAATCAAAGCGTAATCTATTTACACCTACTAAAGATCCTGCTTGACTAATTTCTGAATCAACAATCTGCTTTAAAGCAGCCTGTAATAAATGTGTAGCAGTATGGTTTGATTGGGCACACTTGCGGTTAAACCTGTTAACCTTGGCTTCCACAACATCGCCTAAATGTAATTTTCCAGACTGAACAACTCCTGAATGAACAAAAGCTCCTTTTATTCGACGTACATTATCGACTTCGACAATAGTATCTAAACTATCTGATGTTATGCCTGTAATAATTCCTGCATCTCCTATTTGGCCACCACCTTCTCCATAAAAAGGAGTAGCATCAAGAACCAAATCAATTTTATCCCCAACATTACATTTACTTGCAGACACTCCATTTACAACTATCGCTTTAATCTTACCTTGTTGATCTAATTTATTATATCCACAAAAGCTTGTTTCACCTATTTCATCAACCACTTTCTCAATAGCATCCTGCAGCGTTAAATCAATAGTATTAACAGCATCTTTAGCTCTTTGACGCTGTTGATTCATAGCATTTTGAAAACCCTTCAAATCAACTTTTAACGAGTGTTCATCTGCAATCTCTTCAGTTAATTCAACAGGAAAGCCATATGTATCATATAACTCAAATGCCTGCTCCCCGGATATTTGTTTTGGTTTAGAAGCCAACAAATCATTTAATAATTTCTCTCCTCTTTCTAGGGTCTCAAGAAAGCGAACTTCTTCTCTTTGAAGCTCTTTTAAAATATATTCTTGCCTTTCAAGAACTTGAGGGTAGGAAGCCTTTACAAGTTCAATGGCTACTTCAGCAATGTCAATCAAAAAAGGCTTGTTAATTCCAAGCAAGCGGCCATGCCTCACAACACGTCTTAATAGTCTTCTTAATACATAGCCTCGACCCAAATTACTAGCAGAAACACCATCACTGATCAATTGAACACATGCTCGAGTATGGTCCCCTATAATCTTCAGAGATATTTTCTTTTTTTCTTCCAACGCCTGATAATCCACCTCAATCAATGAGGCAACTTTTTCCAAAAGAGGGAATATGAGATCTGTTTCATAATTGTTAGGAACACCCTGTAATATTTGCGCCATTCTCTCCAGTCCCATACCTGTGTCAATATTGCAATTAGCTAAAGGTGTTAAACCTCCATCTGCATTACGGTTGTATTGCATGAAAACCAAATTATAGAATTCTATAAATCGATTATCATCTTCCAAATCAATGTTCAGATCACCAAGTTCAGGGTGAAAATCATAATAAAGTTCAGAACATGGTCCACACGGACCAGTTGGGCCTGAGGACCAAAAATTATCTGACTCATCCATTCGAATAATACGGCTAGGGTCTACCCCAACTTCATCCCTCCATATCTCTTCGGCTTCAGTATCTTCACGAAATACACTAACCACTAAATTTTTTGGGTCTAAGCCAAAAACTTGAGTACTGAGCTCCCAAGCCCATTGGATTGCTTCCTTTTTAAAATAATCACCAAAGGAGAAGTTTCCTAACATCTCAAAAAAAGTATGATGCCTTGCTGTTTTGCCAACATTATCTATGTCATTTGTTCTAATACATTTTTGACTAGTAGTTGCTCTCTTCGATGGTCTATCTACATGGCCAAGAAAAACAGGTTTGAAAGGAAGCATCCCAGCGATGGTTAGCAAAACTGTGGGGTCATCAGGAACTAAAGAAGCACTAGGCAAAACTTTATGCGCACGCTTCTCATAAAAATTTAAAAATGCTGCTCTTATCTCTTCTCCTGTAAGAGATTTCATTTGATAATTTGACGACACTCGTTCAACCGCCATAACAAATTTAAGGGTTTGGGGAAATCATGCGAAGCATGATACAAATTCAAAAAACAAACAAAAAATTTGCTTCTCATAGAATCTAACCAATTAACTGTCATTATTGAGCTGAGACATTTCTCAAAATCATTATTGTTATTCCTTGCTAAAAAGAAAGAAGAAAACAATTGATGTTTAATATATCCCTCTTATGAGCTTGCTACATGCTACATGGTTAACCATCTCGACAGGTTCCTCAGATAAAAACAAACCAGTTCTATTCCTGTGGGCAGATACATGGCGTTCAGTAACACCAGTAAAACCAACTATTGAACCTTCTGACCATCCATTTACTCTTTCTTCACAACAATTAAGAGCTTGGCTGAATCAGAAAAAATTATTGCCTAATGAAATATTAGACAGAAAAGCATCTTTGACTCTACCCAGCAAGTTAATAAAAGAAAAAAAAGGTAAAAACTATGGCCAACAAGACGCTTTTTTACCAATACAAGCTGGAGAAACAATCTCAACAGAGTACGAATCATGGCCATGGAAAATAGATGGATTAGCTCTCTCCCCATTAGAAGCATCAACATGGCTGTCAAACTTACCTTTATCAAATAATGATTTCGAAATTAGTGATGAAATCCTTTGGTGGACTCATATAAACCGCTGGTCCTTAAGTCTTATTGCACGCGGTTTATGGCTACCCAAAGTGGAATTACATCAAACTCAATCTTCCTCCTATAGAGCTCGCTGGGTTCCATTACTCAATCAAGAAACAGAAAGAAGACGATTGGAAGAGTTTCTAAAAAGAATGCCATTAATCACAACTTGTGGAACTCAATGGTTAGAAGTTACACAACTAAGAAGCAAATCTGATAAACCTGCAAATTCGAATTACATATCACAACTGAATCCCCTGGCATCAATTCGCCAAAGTAATAATCGGATTGAGCTATACAATCTTCTAGAAGAAATTATTGATGCACAACTGCGCCAAGACTTTGAAGCACCAACAAAAGATCTTGATCCATTATTAATAGCGTGGCAAAAGGCACTTGGATCAAAAGACGGGGCCTTGAATTTAAGCGATGAAGACACAAATCGATTAGTAAAAGCATCGACGAATTGGAAAGGGGGAATATCAAATACTTGGAACTCAGCAAAAACATGTCTAGAGCTAAGCGCACCTATTAATGATGATGATCTTTGGAACCTCAACTTTTTCTTACAAGCAGAAACAGATCCAAGCCTAAAAATTTCTGCAGAAAAAATATGGAAAATAGGCTCAGAATCCATACAAATTGGTTCAATCAATATTCAACGTCCTAGTGAAATACTTCTTGAAGGTCTAGGTAGAGCTATACATGTTTTCCCTACAATTGAAAGGGGCCTTGAAGTTCCAAACCCTAATTCAATGCAACTGTCTGCTGATGAGGCATTGCTACTGATTAAAACCTCATCCGCAAAGCTTAGAGATATAGGAATTAGTATCATACTCCCTAAAAGTCTGTCGAAAGGATTAGCCAGTCGACTTGGAATAGCTATTCAAGCCGAGCTAATAGATAGATCACAAGGAAAAATATTAGGAGAAAAGCTTAATTGGAGTTGGGAGCTCATGATAGGAGGTATAAAACTAAACATGCAAAAGTTAAACATTTTTGCACAAAAAAACAGCACTCTTTTTAACCATAAAGGAACATGGTTTCAACTACGTCCTAACGACTTAGACAATGTTGAAAAATTCTTGGCTAATCCACCAACTCTCAATCTCGAGGAGGCATTACGTCTGACTGCAAATGCAGGAAATACGCTTTCAAAAATTCCGGTGCACCAATTTATTGCTGGACCTAGACTCAAACAAGTTTTAAATCAATACCATCATAACGAAGCACCCGAGCCTTTAGCTGCTCCAGAAGGATTCCATGGACAATTAAGACCGTATCAAGAAAGGGGTTTAGGCTGGCTATCATTTCTCCATCGTTTTAATCAGGGCGCATGTTTAGCAGATGACATGGGACTTGGTAAAACTGTTCAATTACTAGCTTTTATTCAATACCTAAAAAATCAATCTAAACTTAAGGGACCAATATTACTGATTACGCCTACTTCAATTCTTACAAATTGGAAAAGAGAATCTTTAACTTTTACTCCAGGCCTATCACTACAAGAGCACTATGGCCCTAACAGATGCTCCAATATAAAGCAATTACAAAAATCTCTCAATGATATAGATATCTTTATGACTAGTTATGGTCTGCTGTATAGAGATAATGATCTATTACGCAAAATTGACTGGCAAGGAATTGTTATTGATGAAGCTCAAGCGATAAAAAATCCAAAAGGAAAACAAAGTATTCTTATTAGAGAAATGAGTCAAGCTCTTAAAGGTAATCCATTAAAAATTGCTCTAACCGGCACCCCTATAGAGAACCGTATTAGTGAACTATGGGCGCTAATGAATTTTTTAAATCCAGCAATTCTTGGTGAAGAAGAGTTCTTTAATCAAAGATATAAATTACCGATTGAACATTATGGAGATAGATCTTCTCTAAAAACTCTACAAGCACAAGTAAATCCATTTATTCTTAGACGAGTAAAAACAGATGAATCTATTATCTCAGATTTACCAAAAAAAATCGAAGTAAATGAATGGATTAATTTAACCATCGAACAAGAAATGCTATACAAGAACGCTGTAGAAAATAGTTTAAAAGAAATAGCTTCATCCCCTATTGGTCAGCGGCAAGGTAAAGCACTAGGCCTTCTTACACATCTCAAGCAAATTTGTAATCACCCAGCATTATTTTTGAAAGAAAAAAATATTAATGACGACTTTTTAGAGCGCTCCTCAAAACTTCAAAGACTTGTAGAAATAATATATGAGGTGATTGAATCTAATGAGAGAGGTATATTATTTACTCAATTTGCTGAATGGGGAAATTTGCTAAAATCATACTTTGAGAAAAAGTTAGACTTTGAGGTCCCATTTCTTTATGGGGCTACATCTAAGAAAAGTCGACAAGAAATGATAGATCGTTTTCAAGAAGATCCAAGAGGACCCAATATTTTTTTACTTTCCTTAAAAGCAGGAGGAGTAGGGGTTAACTTAACTAGAGCAAGTCATGTATTTCATATTGATCGATGGTGGAATCCAGCAGTTGAAAATCAAGCGACAGACCGTGCATATCGAATTGGTCAAAGCAAAAGGGTTGTAGTCCATAAATTCATTACTAAAGGCTCAATTGAAGAAAAAGTGAATCAAATGATTAGTCAAAAAGCCCAACTAGCTGAAGAAATAGTAGGCTCAAGTGAGAATTGGTTAAGTGATCTAAGTATTGATGAGTTAAGTCAATTAGTTGCCTTAGATCCTACTTGATGCTCCTCATTAACAAACTATGAAAAACGAAAAATTAACAACGGCAATAGGAAAAGAAGGTCTTGGAGAACAATCATGGTGGGTAGAGCAATGGATGCAACTAATCAATACTTATCGATTTAAAAAACGTTTAGAGCGTGCTTGGATCTATGCAAGAGAAGGGAATGTTTCCTCAATACGATTTGAAGGCCGTAGAGTTCATGCACGAGTGCAAGGGACAGAAAAAGATCCATACAAAGTTAAGCTTTGGCTCGATATCCTTGATGATGAAGATTGGGCGTATGTAATAGAAGCCTTAGCTAAAAAAGCCAAATGGTCAGCATTATTATTGGCTGGAACGATGCCAAAAGACATCGAAAAAGCCTTTGCTACTACAGGAAAACGGCTCTTCCCCTTCAATCTTCAAGAAGTAAAAAGTGAATGTAGTTGTCCAGATAAAGCCAATCCCTGCAAACATATAAGTGCTATTTATTATTTAATGGGAGATCAATTCAAAGAAGATCCTTTCATACTATTTCAATTGCGTGGAAGAGATAAAAATACTTTATTATCAAATCTAATTAAAAAAAGAAGTTTGCTCAATCAAACAGAATTACAGAATAATTATATAAGAAATAACAAAAAGACTTCTGATTCAAAGAGTTTGAAAAGGGATCCTGAGCTTTGGTGGTCATATCAAGAAACATTAGATGATGATCTAGTTGTTATAACTCCTCTTACAGAAGAAACATTGGAAACATTTACAACAGAAGAATTTCCTTTGGC
This sequence comes from Prochlorococcus marinus str. MIT 0918, assembly GCF_027359415.1. Lineage (NCBI taxonomy): Bacteria > Bacillati > Cyanobacteriota > Cyanophyceae > Synechococcales > Prochlorococcaceae > Prochlorococcus > Prochlorococcus marinus. The sequence goes on along the minus strand of NZ_CP114780.1, from coordinate 1,298,810 downwards.
ACAAAATCCAAAATTTCCTAATTCACACAATACATTTATTAAAAATTTAATTTCACATGGTCAAACAAAAGCCCAGCAAGCGATGATCAAAGCAATGTCCATCCAAAATTGAATAAAAAGCATTCTAATCTCTAGAAAAGTAAAAAGTTCTGGGCGATCAATGGTATCTATTCATTAGAAGAACTCTCGGATAGGTCATATGCCATTTAAAATGTTCAACATGATCCGTAAAATCTATGAGCAATAACTCTGAAACTGACACCGATGATTCACAAGACAATCCAAAGCTGTCTTTGCAATGCAAGGTGATTGCAAAAAACACTACTACTTTTCGATCACTAGACTGGGAACGTAGTCGTTTTGATATTGAATTTGGTTTAAGGAATGGTACAACCTATAACAGTTTTATTATCGAAGGAAAGCAAATAGCTTTAATAGATACAAGTCATGAAAAATTTCAAGAGCTATGGTTAAAAGTTCTTAGGAAGAAAGTAGATCCTAAAAATATTAATTATTTAATTGTTAGCCATACAGAACCAGATCATTCAGGCTTAATCAGTGACATTCTGGAACTCAATAGTGAGATTGAAATTTATGGTTCAAAAGTAGCCATCCAATTTTTAGAAAATCAAGTTCATAAACCATTCAAATCAAAAGCAATTAAAACTGGTGATGAACTAGATTTAGGAAGGAATGAATCAAATGGAATACACCACAAACTAGAATTTATTAGTGCTCCTAATCTTCACTGGCCAGATACAATTTTTTCCTTTGATTATGGAACAAATATTTTATACACATGTGATGCATTTGGTCTTCATTACTGCACAGAAGACCTATTAGACGTTAAACCTGAAGTAATTGAACCAGATTTTCGCTACTACTATGACTGCTTAATGGGACCCAATGCTCGTAGTGTCATTCAAGCACTTAAAAGAATAAAAAAATTACCTGACATAAAAACAATTGCTGTAGGTCACGGCCCCCTTTTACATCACAATATTGACCTATGGTTAAAAAATTATTATGAATGGAGTAATCAACTTAATACAGGTGAAGAATATGCTGCTATTTGTTATATCAGTCAATATGGATTTTGTGATCGGCTAAGTCAATCTATTGCATTAGGAGCTAATAAAGCAGATGCACAAGTACAACTAATAGATATAAGAGCAACTGATGCTCAAGAGCTTAGTGCTCTTATCGGAGATGCAAAAGCAATTATTGTCCCAACCTGGCCAAATAATGCAAATTCTGAATTGCAAAGTTCTTTAGGCACCCTTCTCGCTGCACTGAAACCAAAACAATGGATAGGTGTCTATGAAAGCTATGGTGATAGCGATGAGCCAATTGATGTAATTGCCAATCAATTGAGGGGTCTAGGGCAAAAAGAAGTATTTTCACCTTTAAGAATACGCGACACACCTGATGCAAATACTTTTCAACGATTTGAAGAAGCTGGAACTGATTTAGGGCAATTATTGAATCGTAAAAAAAATATTGCGACTATTAAAAGCTTTGATGGTGACTTGATGAAAGCAATTGGACGTATTAGTGGAGGGCTCTATGTAGTCACTGCTAGTCAAGGCGAAGGATCAGAGAATCGTCGTGGTGCAATGGTAGCTAGTTGGGTCAGTCAAGCGAGTTTTAATCCTCCTGGTCTCACTGTTGCAGTTGCCAAAGATCGTGCTATTGAAACATTGATGCACGTAGGAGATCGATTTGTCTTAAATGTCCTAGAAGAAAATAACTATCAAAAACTATTTCGGCAATTTTTAAAAAGATTTCCACCTGGAGCTGATCGCTTTAAAGGTATTAACATAATGAACAATGTTGCAAAAGGTGGTCCTGTTTTAAGTGATGCTCTTGCATATTTGGATTGCTTTGTAAAACAACGACTAGAAACATCCGATCACTGGGTAATTTATGCATTAGTAGAGCATGGGAATATTTCTAATACAGAAGCAAAAACAGCTGTGCACCATCGTAAAGTAGGTACTTCTTATTAATGTCAAATAAACAAGTAAAAAATCTAACTATCGATGATGGATTCTTATCTCTTAGATGTCTGAGTCCAAAAAAATTAAGATTTGAAATCGAATATGCCTTGGGAAAAGGTACTACATCGAATAGTTTTCTATTTTTTAAAAACAATATTCAAAGTGCCGTTCTAATAAATCCTCCTGGAGCAAATTTTGAAGAAGTTTTTATACCAAGCATCCAAAGAATCATACCAAAAGATATTGAAGAATTATTAGTTGTAATTGGACATATCAATCCAAATCGAGTACATCTTCTTAGACATCTATCTAATGAATACAAAAACCTCAAAATCATCTGTTCTAACCCAGGTAAAAAACTAATCGAAGATCTTTGGACACAAATTAAACCTTCAAAAGAGAGTGTAAATGAAGCAAATAAATTAGTGATACCTCCAATCCCAGAAATAAAGTTAATAAAGCAAGAAGAAACTATTTCTATCTTTGATGAATATCTCTTGACATTAATACCATCACCTACAGCTCGTTGGCCTGGAGGGCTAATCACATTTGAAGAAAAAACGGGCTTATTAATGAGCGATAAACTGTTTGGTGCGCATATTTGTACTGATGAATGGGCAGAGCGTAATAGAAGCAGTACAGAAGAAGAGCGTCGACATTATTTCGATTGTCTGATGACGCCTATGATAAATCAAGTTCACAGAATTGTTGAAAAACTTGAACTCCTAAATATCTCTTCTATTGCACCCAGTCATGGCCCAGCAATAGAAAGCAGTTGGCGAAGCCTACTAAATGATTATCAAAGATGGGGAGATCAGCAAAGCAAAGGATCTATCAATATTGTTTTATTATTCGCTAGCGCATATGGAAATACCGCATCTATTGCAGATGCACTAGCTAAAGGAATTAGCTCAACAGGGGTTCACGTAGAAAGTCTCAATTGCGAATTCACCACAACAAATGAATTAGTTAACGCAATATCAAAAGCAGATGGTTATCTAATTGGTTCACCCACCCTTGGGGGACATGCACCTACACCTATTGTTTCAGCCTTAGGAACCTTACTTGCAGAAGGAGATCCAACGAAACCGGTAGGTATATTTGGTAGTTATGGGTGGAGCGGAGAAGCTTTGGATCTATTAGAAAATAAATTACGTGATGGAGGCTTTGACTTTGGTTTTAACCCAATAAAAATTAAATTTAGTCCCAATGCTGAGATGCTAAAAACTCTTGAAGAAACAGGAACTAAATTTGGACGCAAGCTGATCAAAGAAGGCCGTCGACAAGAACGTCTCCTAGGTGGAGGTATAAATGCCACAAAAAGTGATCCCGCATTATTGGCACTAGGAAAAGTAGTCGGATCTTTGTCCATTTTAACAGCAGAAAAATTAGAAGAAGAAACTAAAGTCAATAGTGCAATGGTTGCCAGTTGGATAAGTCAGGCCAGTTTCTCTCCTCCAGGAATTACTGTTGCTGTAGCTAAAGATCGAGCTGTAGAAAATCTGCTTCACACTGGCAATTTTTTTGCACTAAATATTTTGAATGAACAAAATTATCAAAAACTTTTAAAGCAGTTTTTGCAACCTTTTGCGCCAGGAGCTGATCGATTATCAGGGCTTGAACTTCTTTATACTCCATCAAGCCAACCTATCCTTCCTGAAGCACTGGCTTGGATAGAAGGCTGTGTAAAACAACGCATGGAATGTGGTGATCATTGGCTGATTTATGCTGAAATAAAATATGGCAAAGTTCTAAATCCAAATGGAATTACAGCTGTGCACCATCGACGCACAGGAGCAAATTATTAGTCTGGTCACCTCTTAATCTCTAATCACATCCTGTCAAACTCACTGCAATGAATTCTTCTAAAAAGCAATTACTGGTTATTACTGCAAGTAATGGAGAGAACCTATCACTTGCTAAACGATTTATATCTCTAGGTGCAAAGCTTCAAATAGATGGTGAGCTATTAGATCTAACTACTCTAGATTTCCCTGTGTATAACCCACGAAAACAAGCCGAGATAGATATTGCACATAACATAAAATCAATTTATGAACAAATGTCATCCATCCCTTATTGGGTGATTTGTGCTCCTGAATACAATGGATCAATTCCCCCATTACTATCAAATCTAATTGCATGGTTATCAGTTCAGGAAAAAGACTTTCGTCATTTATTTAATGGTAGGCCTATAGCCATGGCAAGTGTCTCAGGTGGTGGCTGCATGGAATTATTACTCTCAATGCGAATACAACTTACTCACCTTGGAGCACAAGTTGTAGGTCGTCAATTAGCCAGCAACAGCAAAAACCTCGCCAAAGATGAATCAATCGAAGATATTCTTCGCAGATTAATTCAAATGAAGCCACTAGAAGTATAAAAAACTTAAGTAGTCAATTGCTATATATAGGAAGGATGCAAAAGTTTTTGTCATTCCAGCACATAAACATGTAAAGCTCTAATTAAGCTGAAAATACAGTAACTGCAAATAAATTCAATTGTTTATTTTCGAACAATAAGGAACTAGGTCAATCTAATGATACACTATATATAGCGTATAGAAATTTCGGAGTGATCATGCCATTCCTGCTTTCTAAAAAAGATTATTTTTCAGCCTCAAATACTTCTTTTCGTTATAAGGGCTTTCTTCTAATAAAACAATGTAATCAAAGTTGGTTGATTAGACCTGAAAAAAGTCCACTGCTTTTACTGCCATTTCGAACTGCTATTTGCTCATTAGAAGAAGCAAAAATAATATTAGATAAAAAGCTCTCTTCAATAACAAGAAACTTACAAGTAGCTTAAACTATTACCTCTCTACTATTGAGAATGATTCTTATGCCAAGCTTTTAAAATTTCCTTAGCCATAGGCAACGCATGTACTGAACCACCTCCAGGTGTATTCTCTGCAAAAGCTACCACTACAATTTCACCCGCTTGATAAGGTGCAAAACATGCAAACCAGGCATGGTCTGTACCTCCACTACTATCTTCGGCTGTACCTGTTTTACCAGCTGTTGGTGGTAATGTTGGTAAATCCCAAGCCAAATCTCTGCCAGTACCCGATTCTACTACTTTCTTCAGGCCTTGGCGAATTGTAGATAATGTTATAGGATCTATATCTACTTTTTGTCGATATTTAGATGACATCCAATCAATATCCCCGTCGACTAAATGAGGGGTAATTAAATAACCCCCATTTGCAAATACAGCATACGCTCTGGCTAACTGTAAAGGAGTGACTTGAACAACAGACTGACCTATTGAAGCACTAGCTATATCTTCTGGTATCCAAGGTGTCGTTCCGGGCTTACCCCAACCTCTGCCTCTAGCTGCCCATTCTTCATTACCTATAAAACCTTTGCTTTCCTCTTGCGAAATCTCTATTCCAGTTTTTTTATAAAAACCTAATTGAAGTGCCGTATCATATAATTTTTTTATGCCAACTTGAACTCCAATTTGATAAAAGAATGTATTGCTAGAAACTCTAAATGCATCAACATAACCTATTTTCCCCCAACCTTTACGATTATGTTCAGGAAAACAATGATCTCCATATTTAAGGCAAGGGGCTGTTTCTAAAGCAATATCTGATCCAAATTGTCCACTTTCCATACCAGCCATGCCTGTAACAATCTTCCAGGTGCTACCTGGGTCATAAGGATTAATTGCACGGCTTAAAAGTGGCATTTTGTCCGATAAAAAGATCTTTTCATATTCTTTTTGAGTAGTAAATGCTTTAGTAAAAAAATTGAGATCGAAACTAGGTTTACTAGCCATTGCTTTAATTGCTCCAGTCCTTGGATCGAGCACAACAATGGCTCCAGCTTGTTTATCAGCTAATACCTTTTCTGCAACAACTTGCAAATCAAAGTCTAATGTTAAAGATAAATCTTGTCCGGCTTTGGGAGATCGATAACCAAGGCTACGTTGAATATTGCCACCTGCATCAACCTCCAACATTTCACCTCCCCATTGACCTCGTAAATGCTGCTCGAAAGCTGCTTCTAAACCAGTCCTCCCAATATAATCTTGAAGCTTATAGCCTTTCTTAGACAGTTGTTTATATTCATCATAAGTTATTAATTGGGTATAACCAAGAACATGCGCAGCAAATTTCTTATAAGGATAAAAACGTATAGATTCAACTTTGACATTTGCTCCCTGAAGATTTACTTCTTGTTCTTGAAACTTTAAAACTTGTAAACTAGTCATTTTAGGGATCAAAGTAATAGCTAAATCCCTATTTTTCAAACCATTCTTATAGGCTATATTAAATAAATTAATATCAATATTAAATAATTTAGATAGTTTTAAAGCAAGTAATGGCCAATTTTCTGCACTAATAAGATGTGGGTTGACAAACAACGAATATCTGAGCCTATTATCTGCTAATAAATTACCGTTGGAGGAAATTATTCTACCGCGAATAGGAGGAGTAGAAACTAATTTAATTCGATTTTCTTCGGATAAAGTTCGATAAAAAGAACTCCTAATTATTTGCATCCAAAAAAGTCTAGTGCCAATCGCAGAAAATAATATGAGAATAAACAAGATCAAGGTATTACTTTGTCTTCTATAAGAAATAATTCTAGTCTTATGCTTTTTCACTTATATAAAATAAACCTTTTCCTTAATTGTCTAATTTACGTCTCTCTAAGTAAGTATTAATCAAATCTATCCTGTGTTCTATCCTATTCAAAAGATCAATTAATGACTTATCCTCCAAAACATCTTTTTCTTGGGGTTCTACAGTAATTTTTACCTCTTGAACAGGATTTCCCAAACCTGGGCTGATCTGATCTAATTTCTCCCTAAATAATCGTGCAGACTCAGAACCTTCTACTTGAAGATTTTTAATCGGAAAATCAGAAGATCGAAAAACTTCTATTACTTTTCCAGCACCTCCTTCCTTAGCTCTATCTAATATTGCAAAACCTACTGGAAGTAAGTCTTGCATCAGTGAAAGTCGAAAATTTTCAAATTTATTATCTGACATCAAGATATCATTGTTTAATATTAGTTTGATTCGTAGAGGAAAAATAAGGGTTACAACTATTACTTGAAAAACCTAATGACCAACCACCAAAAACCGCAAGAAAACAAACTGCTACAAATGGAAGAATAGCTTTTTGGGTTGTTTCTAAGAGAAGCCATTCCTTCCATTCCCTTAGAAAACGTTCTCTGGCAAGACGTTGTTTAACTTTAGACTCTTCTCTAAAACGACGTCTGAACGATTTTTCAACCCAACGCTCAAAGGCACGTTTTTTTGTTACAGCCATCTTACGTTCTACTTCCAATAACTGACCAGCACTTAATTCAGGGTGAAAAGTGCTAACCAAGTCAAGACTTTTAAGAAACATCTCTATAGCTGCATCTTTAATGTTTCGCTCTTCCTCATCTAAAGAATTCCAATCTGTTTCTGGATAAAAACGTGAACGATTTATCGCAATTTGATCTTCACCTATTTGACCAGGCTCTCTTAACCACCTATCTGTATTGCTATCAAATCTACGCCAATAAAGAAAAGGGTTAAGAAAAATAGTTTTTCCTGACAATATAATACTGTCATGATGAAGCCTACGATCCACGTGTACTTTAGATTGATTAGCAACTGTCAATGCTATTTAAGCAGCTAATCTAAAATAGCTATTAAATGCTATTTGACCAACCCAACAAATATTTTTATAGAAAAGCAGTCTTAGTGAAAGGGGAGTGCAAATATTCAACAAAAAAATGATTGGCTATAAATTAAATAAGTTTCATAAACATTACTGAAGTACATTTCTTTCGTCCCTCTATGGAAAATCTATTGATATGAAGAACTTTGGAACATGTTTTTTCAAAGAGTAAAGTTTCGACGAGGTTTTTGTAATCTAAGTATTAAGAGTATCAATAAAGAATTAACTGTCTTTGAGTAAATATAAAATTGCTAAATCCTGAGTAGATTCAGCAATTTTTCTTCTTAAACTAATCAATATATCCTCACCCATATGCGACTCGGATATCATTTCTTCTACTTGCTTAATGCCATGTTCTAGGTTCTTAATTTTTAATTGGAGAATTCCCTTATCTTTTTTACATTGCTCAATAGTATAGTTATCAAGCATTAGTAAATCTACTTAGCAAAGAATATTTTACTTCTGGACTGATAGCTTTTGCAATATTGTGTGCATTAACACTATAGGAATTGATAATTATCTATACCATTACAACTTCTTCCAAGGTATGCAGAAAAAGCCTAAATCCCAACTCTATAAAAATGAATTAATATCAACTCAACAACTTTGCTTCTTTTTGATTGCGCTTTTCCGAGTCCAATCATTCTTGCTGCCAAGTCATTTTTTTAATTAAAAAACCTCTTTTTTTAAACGCTTGTATTCCTGATGAAGAAAACCCAGTTTCCATGCATCCATAAAACCTTTTGGTCCTTCAATTAACAATTTCACGTCCTCAGGGGTATGAGCCTTCATATCTAAAAACTCTTCTTGCCACGAAGTGTCTTGCCAATTTGTACTCATGCTTCGAATGCCTTCCTGTCCATAATCTTAAGAAGAATAGATCTTTTATTTCTACAGCTCACCAAAGTAAAAGCAAGTCAAATCAAACATAAAAATGAGTTTTTCATTAAACATGTGACAAATAAACCTTGGAAGGAGTAGAACAGAAATAGGACACTCCTCACACAATTATCCTATCGAGCGCTACTCATTGAGGGCGCTCTTTTTTTATCTAAATTACTTAGCAAGCAAAACTGTCACATGTGAGAATTTTGCTTGTTTTGTCTAATTCCTAGCTTTTAAATATCCATGTGGCATAGTCTCTCCCTGCGAGGAGTTGTGATCCTCTAACCGTCGAAACAAAGAAACACTTACTCAAGATCTCCAAAAGGACCTTTCTTTTAGGAAGGCTTTTTTATGCTTTATTTAATTGGAATTAAATTCAGTCATTGGAACATCATTTTGATTTAATTCCTTTTGATTCTTATCTTGTACACCAATTGATTCACTAAATCCTGATGCAAGTATTCCAGTAGGTATTGCTATTGCAGCAATACCCATAAGTGAAGTTATCGATGCAATAGTTTTTCCAATCGCTGTAACTGGAATTGAATCTCCATAACCAACCGCACTAACAGTCGTAATTGACCACCAAAGACATCTAGGGATTGACCCCAATAATTCAGGTTGAACTGATGATTCAGCAAGATACATAAAAGTACTGCTTATCAACAAAAGCAAAACTGTATACAAGGTGGATATTTGTAGTTCCTGACTCTTTGAGCGAAGTGCATAATTAAAATGAAAGATACTTTGTTTGAATTTTTCACTTCGGCCAATTTTCAAAATTCTCAACAGACGAATAATCCTCAAAATTTTTAATTCTGCTCTAACGCCTATAAACGATGGAATAATGGCAATGATGTCAATAATTGCCATTGGCGAAACCATGTAACGCAAAATCCCTTTCCAACCTTTGCCATATTTCCCTTCAAGAGGAGCAACCCATAAACGACAAAGATATTCAACACAAAATAAAGCCCCAACAATCCAATCTAATAGGTCTATCTGATCACCAAATTGATAATCGATTGAATTTTCAGTAACTATGACTGCAAAGCAAATCGAAATAAAAATAGTAACCCCACAGACTTTGTTAAAAAAGGAGGTTCTACCACCAGGCGTTTTATTAATTATCTGCTCATAGATTCGTAGACGAAATTCATTCATCACTACCTAAAAGCTGAAACATAGGAGAGTCACAAGTAAAATAACTTGTGGTGAATTTTTACGATTACTCAATGAGACTTATGACAAGGAATATCATATTTATACTCGAACATTACTCATAGAACAATTATCAACTAAAAAGCTACTAAGAAAATGAAAAAAGCAAGATTCTTTCTAAGGTTTCTCTGTAGAGACACTCACAACGTTCCACGGTGAAGTACCTACCTGAGATCTCTTGTCAATCTGTCACTTCAATTTTGAAAAGGTCTCACGGTGAAGTATATATTTTAATCTATACCTACCTTTTAGTAGTCAATACTACTCCCACTCAATAGTGCTTGGTAATAATAGGGGGCAAAAACGCAGTCATAAACAGGGTTTATTTCTTTAATAATAGCACGGTGAAGTCACGGTGAAGTGCTTTCTGGCAGCATTCCAATCAATAGTTATAGCAACCTCAAGAATGAAAGAGTAATCGCTCAATGATCAGAGTGAGAACAACGCCTTTAAAAAACACAAACCAAAGCAATCCATAATCGGACAAACCAAGTTTCTCTTGGTACCAAGCAATAAATTTCTTGTGCTGTTCAATTAACTGCATACGTTTTTACCAGTCTGGATAAGAGAAGTCCTTTTCATTAAGGATATAAAAGTCGCCCTTGGCAAGTCGATGCTCCCATTCAAGAAATGAACTTTGGCAATTAGGAGTCGGAGATTCTCTATACCCTTTCAACTTCTTCCAGCGTATGTACAGAGCACCTAAGTGCCAACTCTGTGCCAATGACTTTGCACCATGTCTCAACAAGTTTTCTTCCTTCTTATTGAACTTTGCCGAATCCAATAATTCTTCTCTCCAATTGATTTCATTCATTGCTTTGCCTCTTTTTCAATCGTATGTATTCCTCATGAAGAGAACCAAGTTTCATTGCATCCAAAAAACCTCTTGGTCCCTCCATGAGCAATTTCACGTCTTCTGGTTTATGTGCCTTCATGTCTAAGAACTCTTCTTGCCATGAGGTGTCTTGCCAATCAGTACTCACGCTTTCTCCCCATACTTCTTAAATTCATCTAAGTCGCTTGTAACGATGCTCTTGTAATCATCAGGAAACCTTTGCTTCATTATTGCTGGAATTTCCAAGCAATCTGGATAGGGATTATGCAAATAAAAAATAACTTCCTTCTCTTCCTTCAAAACAATGTAATTAGATAATCCACCTGAATAATTATTTTTTCTAGTCATGCTGCTACCTCCCTTTGAACAATCATCTGTACTGTAGATTTCTTCATGCCCAATGACTTGGCAATAGAACCATACCCAAGTCCTTGTTTTCGCTTATCCATAATTTCTTCAATCTGGAATTTGTCGTACTGACGCTTTCTTCCAAACTTCACTCCTCTACTTTTTGCAACTGCTCTTCCTTCTGAAGTTCTGTGTTTGATATTCCTTAGTTCGCACTCTGCTGCATATCCCATAACTCCAACGATCAGCCTCACAATCTCATCATTCATAAGTGAGGTATCAAGACGACCATCAAGCGTTTTTATATAAACGCCTCTCTCAATAAGGTTATTCACCTCAACCAACATCGTGACCATTGTTCTCCCAAGACGGGTCATGTCCTCAAGGATCAAAAGATCGTTCGGTTCAAGTAAATCTAGACACTTTGATAGTTCTTCCCTATCTCCATAGTTGCTTGTCCCCGTGATCTTGTCTCCAAAAATATTTTTTGCAGGAACACCCTCTTCCTTAAGACCAAGCACCTGACGCTCTTGATCCTGAAGGTTGGTTGAGCACCTCCAATATCCATATAACGCCATTGGTTTGCCTCCAAATCTATGACCGTATAATAAATCATTTTTATACCATGTTTCTATACCTTAAGATACCAGTTATATCAGTCCATCTCCATAGGTATAAAATATTGTGCTTTTATATACCCTCAGCAGTCGCCAAAAGTCTTTATGGCAATTTGATCATCAATTTATTTTGCTTCAAAATCACCATTTGTCTTATTGAAAATGACAAAAGACACTTAACAGGAGTAGAAAAGATAAGGACACTCCTCACATCATTGTCCAATAGAGCGCTGCTAGTTAAGGGCGCTCTTTTTTTTGTCTAATTTTTCGGGACCTATAACTGGCACATGTGACAGTTTTATGTGCTTTTAGATAATTTCTCGCACTTTTGAAGAACATGTGGCATATTTCCGTTGTGAGGAGTTGAGATCCTCCAGCAGTGGAAACTAGGAAACACTTGCTTAAGATCTCCAAAAGGACCTGCTTCGGGCAGGTTTTTTTGTGTCTTGATGAGAAATGCCTCAATAGAAATTATCCTCAAACGCTTGACCAATAAAAAACTGAGCAGTAGTATATTTGTATTAGGACACTCTTCACATAATTAGTCCTAATTGATAAGGCACCTGTGAGCATGGTGCTTTTTCATGTCCAGAATTATTTGCAGACGAATGGTTGATCCAGTCAGGAGAGCAGTCCCTACCCCATCAGGATGGTTAATTAATCCAGAGAAAAAGTTGGTGTTGTTTTTCATTAGAGATCCAAAGTCCCTTATGCGGATGCCGAAAGTCATTACTCAACTTTGGCATTCCACCGCTGAAGGCATACCCACGCAGATCAAGAACACACGAACAATGGCACTAGAAGATGCCAATGAAACTTGGTTTGAGTTATTGAGTAATGGATGGGAATTGGTTGAACATCAAATTAATGACGATGCTGCGTAATTTTTAAGTAGAGAAATCGTTAGTAAATTTATAGCAACTGAATCTGCAAAATTAAATCACAAGTGTAGAGAAAACAGACTATCTACGATTTCTCCGTAGAGACACTCAAACCTTCCCACGGTGAAGTCACGGTGAAGTGCCTACCTGAAATCCATTGTCACTCTGTCACTTCAAAATTGAAAAGATTCCGCGGTGAAGTAACTCTTTTAATCTATAACTACCTTTTAGTAGTCATTGTCATTCCCACTCAATAGTGCCAGGAGGTTTACTAGTAATATCTAAAACAACTCTGTTTACCCCTTTCACTTCATTAACAATTCTATTAGAAATTTTTTCTAATAGAATATTAGGTAAACGAGACCAATCTGCCGTCATTCCATCTTCACTGGAAACACATCTTAAAACAATTGGCCATGCATAAGTTCGTTGATCACCCATCACTCCAACTGAACGAACAGGTAATAAAACAGCAAAAGCTTGCCATATATCATGATATAAACCAGCATTCGTAATTTCCTCTCTTACAATAAAATCGGCATCTCGAAGGCAGTTCAGTTTTTCATCCGTTACTTCTCCTAAAATACGTATTGCTAATCCTGGCCCAGGAAAAGGGTGACGGCGTACAATCTCTTCTGGCAAACCTAAACTTCTACCTACTTTTCTAACTTCATCTTTAAATAATGTTCTCAATGGTTCAACTAATTTAAATTGCAAATCTTTAGGTAAACCACCAACATTATGATGACTCTTAATTTTTACTGCAATTCTTTCACCTGTCTTTGGGTCAATGTTTGTACCAGAACTTTCTATAACATCAGGATACAAAGTACCTTGCGCTAAATAATCAAAAGGTCCTAAACGCAAACTTTCTTCTTCAAAAACTCGTATAAATTCAGTTCCTATAATCTTTCTTTTTACCTCAGGGTCTATAATTCCTTTTAACTTAGAAACAAAGCGTTCTCTTGCATTAATATATTGAACATTAATATGAAACTTTTTATCAAAAAAATCCATTAAAAACTCTGGCTCGCCTTTACGCATGAAACCTTGATCAATAAACATACATGTCAGTTGGTCACCAATAGCTTTCTTTAAAAGAAAAGCTAAAGCAGAAGAATCAACCCCACCTGATAAAGCCAGTAATACTCTTTTCTTACCTACTTGATCTTGTACTTTCTGAATAGCTTCATCAATAAAAGCATCGGTAGTCCACTCAGGCTGACAATGACAAATGTTATATACAAAATTTCTTAGCATTCTCATGCCATGAGTCGAGTGAACAACCTCAGGATGAAACTGAACACCATAAAAATTTCGATCATGAAAAGCTATTGCTGCATCCGGCGTATTAGAAGTGTGTGCTAATCGAACAAAGCCATCTGGAAGCTGCTGTACTGAATCTCCATGACTCATCCACATAGTCGAACCATTTTCGACATTAGTTAATAGTTCGGTAGGATCATCAACATGTAAAGGTGCTTTACCATATTCCGCCTTTCCAACAGCTGCTCCGACAAGACCACCTAACTGTTGAACCATAACTTGCATACCATAACAAACTCCCAACACAGGTATATTCAAATTCCAAATAGCAGGATCAGACAAAGGTGCGCCCTTGTCATAAACAGAACTGGGGCCACCACTCAAAATAATTCCACTAGGAGCTAATTCACGAAGCTCATCTACAGATGTGTTATATCCAAGCACAACAGAATAAACTTCAATCTCCCGTATTCGTCTTGCTATTAACTCAGAGTACTGAGAGCCAAAATCAAGAATAACAATTGCTGGTTTACGTTGGATTTCAAGCTGAGAATCAAGCATATCTCCAAAAAAGCCTAGATCTATTAAAAATTTAGATTAGAGGAAGTTCTCTATCTCGTCTTCTAATTTCAAATTAAAAGAAGCAATGTTTTTAAACGCAGTAGGACTAGCCCAACGTAATTTTCTTTTTCGATCAAATAAAACCGCACCTATTTCCATAGAAGAAGAGAAATAATGATTAACATACTCAATACTTCTCTTTTCAACTTCTAATGCAATCCTTTCCCAAAGTTTGTTAGTACTGACAATATCCTTATTTTCTAATATTAATAGCGCAGCTTCTATAGACGATGCGTCTTGTAAAGATTGAATTAAAGGGTAAGGAATACCCTCCTTAACAGCTAAGGCTATTAAAATTTCTAGGCGGCTATCAGCTAAATGATGATGTGTATGAAAAATACCACCAGCTAATTTTATTAATTTGCCGTGATACCCAAAAAGGATTAGTTTCTTAACTTTTTCCTCAGCCGAAGCAACAAGCAAAGGTCCTATCCAATTACCTGTTTTAATAATTTGTTTACTTGGCAAACCAGATTGCAAAGCTAAGTTTAATCCATTTTCACCAATAACAAAAGTTAAATCCCCTAGAAAATCTTTGCTGGCACACTTCTTACGCAAATCATCAATTGTATATTGAAGTTGATCTGGTGAAGCACTAATTTGAACATTTGCTTGTGTACCAATTAAAGCAAGTCCATCTACAACTCCAAAAGCATGATTACTGGTGCGATCGGCTAGCTTTTTACCTTCTGGAAAAATTATTTCCAACTCCAATATATATCCATTTTTTTTAAATGAACGAAGATTATATTCCAATAAATTCTGAGCAAAATCAGAAATAGAAATAGCATTAGATGTCTGTAATTTTCCAACTCCAAATCCTGGAATAACCTTTAACCATGACTCTGAAGAGCCAGATAACGAATCACTATTAAATGTTTTGTTAGCTTCGACATATTTCAATAGTGTCCAGATTTCCAGATCGATTGTTAAATCGAGGCAATTGCCTGGATCACAAAAACTAATTCCAAGTGCCTGATGACCTCTGTGAAGTAATGCAGCAGATCTTACAGGAACCTGAATTGAGTCTTCATTATCAGAGAAATCTATAATCTGAGATGAATTGAAAGAGTCTCCATTCAAAACAAATGCAGCAGCTTTAGCCGCAGCAACAACCCAAACTGGCAGAGTAAAACCTCTCAAATCAAAAAAAAGAGTGCAAAACAAAAGTAATTCCTTTGATAGTTTTTTAAACTAACTTTTAGAAATGTTCAGTCCATGAAAGAAAAACTTACATTAATGATCCCAGGACCAACACCTGTTCCTGAAAGAGTACTGAATGCTCTGAGTAAGCATCCAATTGGACATAGAAGTCCTGAATTCCAAAGCATTGTCAAAAAAACCACTGAATCGCTCAAATGGCTTCATCAGACTGACTCAGATGTATTAACAATTACTGGTAGTGGTACAGCCGCTATGGAAGCAGGAATAATTAACACTCTTAGCAAAGGAGATAAAGTCATTTGCGGAGAAAACGGAAAGTTTGGTGAGCGATGGGTAAAAGTTGCTAAAGCATATGGCCTAAATGTAGAAACAGTAACAGCTAAGTGGGGAGAGCCTTTAGATCCAAATCAATTTAAAAAGCTATTAGATAATGATGAAGATATTCGAGCTGTTATTTTAACTCATTCAGAGACATCTACCGGGGTAATAAATAATTTAAAAGAAATAGCTTCCTATACAAAGTTACACAAAAAAGCCATAACAATTGCTGATTGTGTAACCAGTATTGGTGCATGCAATGTACCCATGGATGAATGGGGAATAGATGTCATTGCATCGGGTTCTCAAAAAGGTTACATGATACCACCTGGACTAAGTTTCATTGCTATGAATGCAAAGGCATGGGAAGCATCTGAAAAATCTAATTTGCCAAAATTTTACCTAGATCTAAAAGCCTATAAAAAAACTGCAGATAAAGATAGTAATCCTTTTACACCTAGCGTAAATCTTTATTTTGCACTAGAAGAAGCTTTAAAAATGATGCAAGAAGAAGGTCTTAACTCTATCTTTAACAGACATAAAAAACATATGGAAGCAACACAAAGAGCTATAGATTCGATTGGACTAAAATTATTTGCTTCACCTGGTTTTGGCAGTCCTTCAATTACTTCTGTTTTGACAGATAATATTGATGCAGAAGCGATAAGAAAAGCTGTAAAAAATAACTTTGATATATTACTCGCTGGTGGACAAGATCATTTAAAAGGTAAAATTTTTAGAATTGGGCATTTAGGTTTTATTAATAATAGAGATATTCTCACAGCAATAGCTGCTATAGAAGCATCATTAGATCAAATCGGAAAACTTAAATCCCCTCTTGGAACAGGGGTTGCAACAGCAACAAAAATACTCAATCAAGAATAAATTTATACTTAATCAATTCAATTATATTTAATAAATAATTTTGTGTAATGAGAATTAAGCGGCCATATTTTCTTCATTAGTTTCATTTTGAGTCTCCGTCCAAAATTCATCTGAATCTAGATTGGTTGAAGATGTATTTAAAAGACCTTTACACTCTTGTAAAAGCTGATCAACCCCATCAAGCATAACTAACTCTTCATCAGATTGTACTTCCTTAGGTTGGGTTACTTTAAGTTCCAACGCTTCCATTTGCTGTTCAAGCTTTATCAATCTCTGAGAAATAGCAGTGACAGTTTGTGCAAGATCTTCGGTTGTGCGAGTTATTCGAAATGAACAAGAAGATTCCATTTAAAAAACATTATGCCTAAACTGATAACAACACATTTAATAAAGATTCTCAAGTCTCCATTCTTCCAAAAGAAAAAAACCGCATATAAATATTCAATCTCAAAGCAAAGTTAATATTAAGTTATTCACTATTAAATTTTTAAGAGCCCAACAACTAGGATGAGCTATCTTTCGATTAATCATAATAACAACAGCAACTCCATAAACCAGGGAGCTAATTCACTCTGAAGAACTGGATTAGTCAATATCACTGGAAATAGAAATTGGCCAATAGCCAATAAGACAGGAAGAAATTCCTAAAAGTTTTATGGACATTGAGATTGGCACATCTGTTCTAAAAGCTTTCTTAAACTTCTATTAACACTTTGAAAACCTAGACTAATCCAAATACCTGAATAATCTAACCAGTACTAGCCATAAACATAAACCTGTGGTCAAGATTTTTTCGAGATAGATAATTATGTCACTTCTTTTGCCTTCACTAGGTTAACGTGACGAATATAGTTGGTTAACGATTGGGTGAGGTGGCAGCTTTATCCCTTTTAAAAACCGATAGATTAATAGCGTGTTATTCATTCTTCCTTTAGCAATCGATTTCTTAGATAAAATTACAATTTTAAATCAATAAAATTAACTAGACATTTCTAGATGAATAGATATCGTTAATAAAATATTATTCATCTGATCAATGTTGAAAAGAAAAAATTTGTTTTTAGCTACAGTATCAAGTTTAGCTTTTATAACATCAACAGTCGTTGGATCATTTGCCAATGCATCAGCTCAAGGAGTCGATATTTACTGTGTCATGCGTAATGGAGGGAATGATCACGAGTCTAGCTGGAAAGCAGCATATACAGCACTTAAAAACGAACGCAGCGGTTTATTTAAAATTTCTCCAAAACAAGCGGCAACAATAATTGTTCAACAAGTGGTTGGAAGTCCAGATAGATATCAAGACTGCATACAATATCTTGGAGAACTCTATCCAAAAAATATAAAAGAACCAAAAAACAATAATAAAGAGAAAATAAATAGAAATAAAGGATATATTGAAGATCGCTATAGCTACTAATTGAATAAGTGAAATAATAAAGAAATATAGAATTGTAATAACCTACTTAAAATGAAGTAATTGATACATTGACTAAAACAAAAAATAAGTAAATATATTAGTAACTAAAAAGCTCAGATGCAAAACAGGAATGCTGTATTCCTAGAGGATCTTTGCCCTAAATTAGGTGACAGAAGATGGAGACAGTCCATACATAATTTTACTGAGAAACATTGTATATATTGTGGAAACCACTCTGAATCAATTGATCACGTTGTGCCTCGTAGCAAGGGAGGGCTAAGCATTACAGAAAACTGCGTACCAGCATGTTTACCTTGTAATGGAAGCAAATCTGATTATGAAGCTTTTACATGGTACAGAAGGCAGCGTTTTTATGATCCAAGAAGAGCTATGGCAATAAGAGCATGGATCGATGGAGATCTGCGTCTAGCAATGAGATTGATAGAATGGGCAAAACCTAAGAAAATGAAAAACGATCAATATCAACACGACAGTGAAACCAAAGATTGGAATATAAAAGCTGCGTAAAAAATCACCATACAGAACACGCATTTACAGCATTATATTTTTCGCAAATAGAAGCAAATTGCTTTGGCTGCTCAGGAGCCAATAAAATAGTAATTCCTATTGAGCAAATAACTATGCCTAAAATGAATTGGAAGCAATTTCGTTCATCAGAACTTAAATCGCTTTGATCTACCTTTTTAGCAGAATGATCATCTACTGGATAGATATGAAGAGTAGAGCTTGCCATCAAAAAATCATGCGCTAATACATTTGTACTCATGCTAGAAGAAGTTGTCAAGCGTTCAACCTGTTTTCCTTCAAATTCAAAGGTTCTTATCTTTGGAGGCGGTTTTAGCGGTCAGCACATTGCCAAAGCAGCAAGAGAGCTAGGCGCACAAGTCATGTGCAGCCGACGTACAATACAAAGCGAAGGGGCTGATTTTGTTTTTGACAGCACAGACAGTGTTGTTCCTTCAAGTTGCATTTTTGAAAATGTTACGCATTTAATAAGCTGCATCCCTCCCTCCAAGAATGGACTTGATCCAGTATTAAATACTTTTGGAGAAGAGTTGAAAAAAATACCTCTTCAGTGGGCTGGATATTTATCTACTACAGGAGTATATGGTGATTACAAAGGTGAATGGGTAACAGAAAATAATTCAACCAATCCAAAACAAGCAAGAAGCATTAGAAGACTTTCATGTGAAAAAGCTTGGGAGGCAATGAATATACCATTACAAATTTTACGACTTCCAGGAATATATGGGCCAGGCAGATCTTCATTAGAAGCTGTAAAAAGAAAAAACAGCAAAATGGTTTTTAAATCTGATCAGGTTTTTTCAAGAATACATATTGATGATATTGCAGGTTCAATAATGCATTTAATAAATTTATTTTCTAATAATGTTAGACCTAAGATTATAAATTTATCAGATAACTTACCAGCTACTAATGTTGAGGTAATGTCTTATGCAGCAAATCTTTTAAAAATACCATTACCGCCTTTAGAGTCTTTCGAAAATGCATCTAAAGATATGAGCCCTATGGCAATATCATTTTGGGAAGAAAATCGTAGAATCAGTAATCATGTTTTAACCAATGACTTAAAGTATGACTTAATACATCCTACTTATAAATCAGGGTTAGAAGACTGTTTAAAATTAAGTAAATAATAACAATCTAAACTTAATCTTTATCTTGTTTTGATTCATTTTCTGTCAGTCTGTCAATAATAAACTCAGACCAATTCATGGGTTTTTCAGGATCAACCTGAGAAAATCCAACGTTATAAAAAAGCTGACTCCATTTAACAATCAGCCAACCATCTCGAAGACCAATGGCGATGCCATAAATCACAAGACCTAAAAACAAAAAGCGCAACATGCAAAAAATTCAAAAACAATGTGCAAGTCAAAGCCGAATAGCAATAGCATTAGGCGATCCAGCAGGAATAGGAGTTGAAGTAACCCTTAAAGCACTTGGATCTAAAGACCTACCTAAAAATATGCAGCCTTTGCTAGTTGGATGCAAACAAAATATAGAACTTACATATTCTCAGCTAAAAGCACAAGGCATTGTTTCTTTAGAAAATTTAGAAAAAATTGAAATTATAGATATACCTTTAACTGAGAAACTGATATATGGAGAAGCAAATGAAAAAACAGGTGAAGCAAGCTTTCACGCGTTAACACATGCTGCTGAACTTGTACTGAAGAAAGAGGCAAGGGCTCTAGTTACGGCGCCAATTGCAAAATATGCATGGGAAGAAGCTGGCTATAGATATCCAGGACAAACAGAGCGCTTAGCAGAAATAGCAAATGTAAAAAGTGCTTCAATGCTTTTTACAGCAGTTTCTCCACATAATTCATTGAGAATTAACACATTGCTTGCTACTACTCATATTCCTTTAATTGATATCGCGCATGTGCTTACACCTGAACTTGTAACATCAAAATTAGATATTCTTTTATCGTTTTGTAAAAAATTTAAAAGAAACCCAAAGTTAGCTGTTGCTGGTCTCAACCCACATGCTGGAGAAAAAGGGAAATTAGGATTCGAAGAAATTAATTGGCTAACTCCAACTCTTGAAAAATGGAGACATAAACATCCGGAAATCTCTCTTGAAGGACCTGTCTCTCCAGATACTTGCTGGCTCTCAACAGCCTATTCGTGGATAAACAATCAAAATTTCAATTGTCCTGACGGAATACTGGCTTTGTATCATGATCAAGGTTTAATTCCAATCAAAGTTATTGCATTTGATTCAGCCGTAAATACAACATTAGGACTTCCGTTTATCAGAACATCACCAGATCATGGCACAGGATTTGATATAGCTGGCAAAGGCGTTGCAAGGCCTGAAAGTATGATCGCTGCAATCAACACAGCCTGGGAACTCTCTGCTTAAAAAGACGTTATATAGGTTTGACTTTCATCAAAACCTGACCAAATTCAACTGGTGTACCGTTTTCAACAAGAATTTCAATAACTTCTCCATTAACCTCAGATTCCAATTCATTCATTAACTTCATTGCCTCTAAAATACATACTGTTTTACCAACAGTTATTCGTGAACCTACTTCAACAAAAACAGGTTCTCCAGGCGCAGGCGCTGTATAAAAAGTGCCTACCATAGGTGCAGTTATTTCAAGAAATTCTCCTCTAGAAGAAGCAACAGCTGGAGGAGGGTTGCTTGATGTTGCAACAGGGGAAGTAACTGTTGAATCTTCTATAGGAAAATTAGAAGAGTCGGGTTTAAGAACCTCATAAGATGGAGCCGCAGTCTGAGGTGAAGATGAATAAGCCTGGGGACCTAGATTTCTCTTAATTTCTAGACGAAAACCCTTTCCCTCCAAGCAAAATTCTTGAATGTCACTATCAGCCAAAGTAGCCAAAAGATGATCTAACTGTTCGTGATCAAGATTCATAATGATTAGTTCTCCCGACCTAGATAACTATCATTACGTGTATCTACTTTGATCTTCTCACCTACTGAAATAAATAAAGGAACCATAATTTGTGCCCCAGTTTCTAGAATTGCAGGTTTTGTACCACCAGTAGCAGTATCTCCTTTGACTCCAGGATCTGTTTCCTTTACTTGTAAAACAACAGAGTTTGGCAATTCAACCTCTAAAGGACTCTCATTCCAAGAGACTACATTAACTTCCATGCCTTCTTTAAGATATTTTCTGCTTTCACCAATTTGTTTAGCAGTCAATCTAGTTTCTTCATAACTACTCATATCCATAAATACATATTCGCCTGAATCCATATACGTATGCTGCAGTGTAGCTTTTTCTAATAAAGCCTGAGGCACCATCTCACCTGCGCGGAAAGTTTTCTCTACAACATTTCCAGCTTGCACAGATTTTAATTTAGTTCGAACGAAGGCGGAACCCTTACCTGGCTTAACATGTAAGAATTCTATTACTCGCCAAACAGCACCATCTAATTCAATAGTTGTGCCTGTACGGAAGTCGTTACTTGAAATCATTTCCGCTTACCATACAAATCGATCATAAGACTGTGCCAAAGTTGTGCATGAGATGACAAACACATGACAAAAAAACTTTTCCTCCTGATTCTTCTAACACTATTCATAAGTATAGATTTTATACCTATGGAATCTGCAATAGCAGCATTACCTAGAGGAAACCGTATAAAAGACCCATATGCGATTTTAAGGAATGCACTCCCTATTGAAGAAAAAGGTTTACGAGAAATCCAACACACACTTGAAGACACTAGTGACCTCGTTAGAGGGAATCGTTGGCCAGCAATCAATCAAGCTGCTTCAAGAAGCCAATTTTTATTAAATACTCGTACTAGTGAAATACTTAAGTTAATACCTGATAAAGATCAAAGTAAAGCGGAAAAAATTCTTGCTGAATTAAAAGAAAATCTACAAAATCTTAATGAAGAAGCAAGTAACAAAAATAAAAATAATTTTATAAAAATAAGACGAAAATCTCTTAAGGAAGTAGGTGATCTTGAAAGCCTATTCTTACCCGAAGCCTTCCCATACAATATTCCTAATGAATTTGATGATCTACCTAGACTTCTTGGAAGAGCAAAAGTAAATATTCAAACCTCTAAAGGCGATATGTATGCAATTATCGACGGATACAATGCTCCATTAACTGCTGGTGCATTTATAGATTTAGCATCAAAAGGCTTCTATGATGGTCTCCCTATGAATAGAGCAGAAGAATTTTTTGTGCTACAAACAGGAGATCCCAAAGGTCCTGAAATTGGTTATATAGACCCAAACACTAAGCAAGAAAGACATGTACCTCTTGAAATTAGAATTCCTGGTCAAACAGAAACTGCCTATAACAAAACATTTGAAGATTTAGGCCTATATACAGAAACTCCGGTGCTTCCTTTTGCAACGCTTGGAACACTTGGTTGGGCTCATTCTGATGAAGCTCTCGATGACGGTTCATCTCAATTTTTCTTTTTTCTTTATGAAGCAGAGCTAAATCCTGCCGGTAGAAACTTAATCGATGGAAGAAATGCGGCGTTTGGTTATGTAGTTGAAGGAGAAGAAATCCTTAATGATTTAGGGGTAAATGATCAAATTATCTCTATAAAAATTCTAGAAGGACTAGACAAACTCCTGTCTCATGCCTAGCCCATCATTCTCAAAAGAAACTCTCAGACAAATTGGTGAAAAAGGGGTTCTTAATAGACTAAAGAAGTTTATGGATGAAGGGCAAATAGATGATGACACAGCATTAATCAGATCTTCTTCTAAAGATTTACTTATCAATACAGATATATTTGTAGAAGACATTCATTTTAGTGAATCAACCACATCAGCAATAAATGTTGGATGGAAGGCAGTAGTAGCAAATTTATCTGACCTTGCCTCAAGTGGAGTGGATGATGTAATAGCAATAACAGTAGGCTTAGTAGCTCCTCCATCCACTGAATGGAAATGGGTAGATGACGCATATCAAGGTATCAAAAATGCCTTAGAAGAATTTGGAGGTAAATTAATAGGAGGTGATTGTTCTAGTGGGAAGCAAAAAATAATCTCAATTACAGCAATCGGCCAAAAAGGTCCTCTTCATCTTCATCGATCGAATGCACAACCTGGAGATTTGCTAGTTACTAGTGGCCCACATGGTTTAAGTAGACTAGGGCTGGGATTATTACAATCAGACAAACTAACTAATACAGTTGAGATACCTGAATCATTAAAGAATAAAGCAATAAAAGCACATCAAAAACCCTATCCTCCTATAGATTCTTTGAAAAAATTGGTTCATTGCAAACCACCTCATCTTCCTTGGAGAGCTGCAGGAACAGATAGTAGTGATGGGCTCATCAATGCAGTAGAAAACCTCTGTACAAGCAGTCAATGCAAAGCAATCCTTGAACCAAACAATCTACCTAAATTTGAAAATTGGCCATTAGGCAAAGAATGGGATGAATGGTGTTTATACGGTGGAGAAGACTTTGAACTAGTCCTTAGCCTGCCCTCTGAATGGGCCAAAGAATGGCTCCAAGAGATCCCTTTAAGTAAGTGTATTGGAACAATTGAAAAAGGTTTGCCAGAAATTATTTGGGGAAATGGTACAGCAATTAATAGAAAATCAAATATAGAATTTCATCATTTTTAGAGGAAAATTATTTCCAATTCTTAGCAACTACTTCAGCCAAATCAACAACTCGTTGACTATAGCCCCATTCATTATCGTACCAAGCTACAACCTTACCTAAATTATCTCCAATAGCCATAGTCAAAGCAGTATCAACAATTGTAGAATCATTGGTGCCAGCATAATCACTAGATACAAGCGGTATATCTCCATATTTAATAATTCCCTTCATAGCTCCTTCTGAAGCTGTCTTTAAAGCAGCATTAATTGAATCAGCTGTTATTGATTTTCCAGACTCAAAAACTAAATCTACAGCAGAAACATTAGGAGTTGGAACTCTCATTGCAATTCCTGTTAGTTTTCCCTTCATTTGGGGATAAACCAAAGCAACGGCTTTAGCTGCACCTGTAGAAGTAGGAACAATATTCATTGCAGCTGCTCTAGCCCTTCTTAAATCTCGATGACTGTTATCAAGGATTCTTTGATCACCTGTGTAACTATGAATCGTTGTCATCAAACCTTTGTTAATTCCAAAAGACTGATCTAAAACTTTAACTATGGGAGCAAGGCAGTTAGTTGTACAACTTGCATTACTAAGAACATCAAAGTCTTCGTGACGATACTCATCAGCATTTACTCCAACTACAAAAGTACCTACACCATCTCCTTTACCAGGAGCCGTAAGAATGACTTTTTTTGCTCCTACTTGCAAATGCTTACTAGCACCCTCAAAGGTATTAAATACACCTGTTGATTCGATAACTAAATCTATTCCCCAATCTTTCCAGGGAAGATTCATTGGATTTCTATCTGAATAACATTTGATCGTTTTGCCATTAATAATAAAAGTATCGTCTGTGTAATCAATTTCTGCATCTTTAATTTGACCAAGAATTGAGTCGTACTTCAATAAGTGAGCATTCGTCTTGGGGTCTGAAGTGACGTTAATGCCAACAAGATCTAAACCTGTATTGGCCCCTCTACTTAACCAACATCTCATGAAGTTGCGACCAATTCGGCCGAATCCATTAATCGCAACACGCAAAGTCATTTTAAAAGCCGTTAAATCGGAAAGGAAATGGCCTGTGATCATACAGAAAAGTTGCGCATTTACCCAACTTTTTCTGATTTTTCATGAAAAACCAACTAAAAAGCACTGATAAAGCAGAAAAATTAAAAAACATGCCGTTACAGAAAGACATGGTTATCGTTCATTCATCTAAAAAATTTATTTGACCAAAAATTACTACCATCAATGCCATTTCCACTTTATTGGTGTTGGTGGAATTGGAATGTCAGGATTAGCGCTAATTTTATTCAAACGTGGTTATTCAATCTCAGGATCAGACAAAAACAATAATCAAGCAATTACCAAATTAAAAGCACTAGGAATAACTATTTTTGATAATCAATCAAAAAACAATATTAAAGAGATTTTAAAAATAAAAAAACAAGAGGTAATCATAATAGTTAGTTCAGCAATTCCTGACGAAAATGATGAGCTAAAAGCCGCCAAAGAAAATCAAATAAAGATTTTACATCGTTCTGACATTCTGTCCAATTTAATAGACAATCAATCAACAATATTAGTCGCTGGCAGCCATGGGAAAACAACAACTAGTACTTTGATTACAACTCTTTTTGCCCTGAATAATCAAAAACCGACAGCAATAATTGGAGGGATCGTTCCTTATTACAATTCTAATGCAAATGCAGGGGATGGGGAATTTCTTATTGCCGAAGCAGATGAATCAGATGGTAGTTTGATTAAATACAAAGGAACCTTAGCAATAATAACGAATCTTGAACTTGATCATACAGATCTATACAAAAACATCAATGATTTAATTAAAAAAATGACAATATTTGGGCAAAACTCAGAGCAAGTACTAGCAAATTACGATTGCAATAATGTAAGGAAATGTAATTTAGTGAATCCAAAGTGGTGCTCAACAAAATATATAAAAGAAGTGAATTTTTCAGCAATACCTATAAAAATAACTGGATACGAAACAATCGCAAAATATTATGAAGAAGGAAGATTTATTAATCAAATAACAATACCATTACCAGGTCTACATAATCTTAGTAATGCTTTAAGTGCAATTGCTGCATGCAGAATCTCTGGAATTGAGTTTACAAAGGTAAATCAATATCTAAAAAAACTAGAATCTCCTAACAGAAGATTTGAATTTAAGGGAATATGGAAAAATCGACAAATTGTAGATGACTATGGACATCATCCCAGTGAAATTAGAGAGACAATTAAAATGGCTAGATTGATTGTTGAAAGCAAAAAAAGTATACTCCCCCTTAATTCAAATCGTTTAGTATTACTCTTCCAACCTCATAGATATAGTAGAACAAAAGATTTAATGAAAGAATTCGCTGAAGAGCTTGGAAAAGTTGATGTGCTTATACTTGCTCCTATATATAGTGCTGGAGAAAAGCCTATTGAAAAGATAAATCTTCAAACATTAAAGTCTAAGATTCTGAGTAATTATCCAAAGTTAACTATTGTAGAATTAAAAGAATTAGATAATATCAAGAATATTTTAGAAAAAGAAACTAAAAAAAATGATTTAATAGTTGTAATGGGAGCTGGCAATATAAATAAAGTTTCAGAAAAATTAACAGCTAATCAATTAAATAGAAGTTATGCAAAATAATAATTTGCTCAAACTTCCAATAAAAGCATTAACTCCCTTGTCAAAGTTAACAACTTTGAGGATTGGAGGGAATGCCCAATGGTTAGCAGAGCCGAGAACAATTAATGAACTATCTGAATTAATATTATGGGCTAAAAATAAGAATCTTTCTTGTAATGCCTTTGGAGCCGGGTCGAACCTTCTGATTAGTGACAATGGAATAGAAGGTCTAACAATATGCTTGAAAAAATTACAAGGACATCAAATAGATCCATCAACTGGGATTATTGAAGTTTTAGGAGGCGAATTCATTCCAAATTTATCAAGAAAAGTCGCACGTCATGGACTACATGGTCTCGAATGGGCAGTAGGAATACCAGGAACAATAGGAGGTGCAGCTGTAATGAATGCAGGGGCTCAGGGAAGTTGCATTGCAGATCGGCTAATATCACTTAAAGCCATTTCAATTAAAAATGGAAAAGAATTTGAAATTAGCAACCAAGATTTAAATTTTTCTTATCGACAAAGTATTCTTCAAGAGAAATCTTTAATTGTTATATCTGCACGTTTTCAACTTGATCCAGGACATGATAAGGAAAAACTAATAAATATAACTAATCAAAACCTAGCTCATCGTTTAAAAACCCAACCTTATCATCTACCAAATTGCGGAAGTATTTTTCGTAATCCAGAAAAATTCAAAGCAGGTAAGCTAATTGAACAACTTGGATTAAAAGGTCTTAGACACGGAGGTGCAGAAATCTCATCGATACATGCCAATTTTATTATTAATTCAAATCAAGCCACGGCTAAAGATGTATTAGAGCTAATAGAAATTATCCAAAAAAAAATTCAGACAAAACATGGCTTTTTACTTCAACCAGAAATAAAAAAACTAGGATTTAACTAAATCTTCTAATCTGATAAATAATCATCTAAAAACATGGCAGGATTCGGACTCCCAAACTTTGGACAAATCACAGAGGCATTTAAAAAAGCCCAACAAATTCAACAAGATGCTCAAAAACTCCAAGAAGAATTAGACAGTTTAGAAATCGAAGGGGCTAATGAAGATGGCCGAGTGAAAATATGGTTATCTGGAAACCAATTACCTCTAAGAGTAAAAATAGATAATTCACTGCTTACTGAAACAAATGATCAGATAGAAAATGCCATTCTTGAAGCAATGAAAGTAGCTCACGAGAATTCCACAAGTAATATGAAAACAAAAATGCAAGAGCTAACAGGTGGTTTAAATTTGAACCTACCAGGTCTTAGCGATTCAAATGAATAATTTCTTTTAAGAGACTCTTATAATTTTCATATCTTTCCCAATTTTTATTGATTACACAGCCTGGCTCATCTAAATGCAAGCAATTTCTAAACTTACATTGTCTCTTTTCTATTTGTTTTCTTAATTCAGGGAATAAAGAAGCAAGTTCATATTGATCTACATTCAACTGTGGCTTATTAAATCCCGGTGTATCAGCCAAAAAAGTATTATTACCAAAAGAAAAAAGTTCTACATTTCTAGTCGTATGTCTACCCCTTCTTAGTTTTTTAGACAATTCCCCAGTAGGTATGAAAGTCTTTGGAAGTAAATAATTAATTAAGCTACTTTTACCTGAACCAGATGGACCACAAAGAACCCCGAGTTTAACTTGATGCAAGCGAGTTAAGAAATTTTTTTTGCCTAAATCGTTAATAATAGAAATAACAAAAGTCTCATATCCCCATTGAATCAATCGATTTTTAAAAGTCTCCAAATCACTTTCCTCTACAAGATCACTCTTTGACAAAATTAATATTATTTTCTTCCCCGTTTCTTCAGCTTTTAATAAAAATCGGGTAGTCAGCAATGAATCAAATTGCGGATCTAAAAGCGAAACCACAACAAGAATATCAGTAAAGTTTGCTATTTGAGGTCTATTAATAAAACTTTCTCTGGGATCAACTTTAGTAATTACTCCAGTAAGGTTATTCCAAGAAATATCTTCTACATACACATGATCTCCTACACTAACTATTAAACCTTCATATTCCAACCGCCTTCTTTTGGTACAAAGAAGGCGAATTTTCTCAGAATAGTCTAATTCAACGATTAAAAAATTTGCCTTTATAGCAATAACAGTACCATTATATTTATTGCTTTTATTTATCATTAATTATCACAATAAACCTTATAAAATCATCCTCTTTAGAAACAATTTTGACATTAAAACCATCATTAATTAATCCAGGAATAACCATTTCCTCAGGCTCACCTCTATCAAGATCTACTTGTAAGGAGTCGCTATGATTTAATTGCTGGAGTTCTAAACGACATCGTACAAAGTTAACAGGGCAAGGCGTTCCACGGAGATCAATATTTTTATGCATTATTTCTAAATAATCTACTAAATAAGCCACTATTATGATGCTGATTCTGAGGGCCTTTAGCAGAGTAATGGGTTGCTAACTTTTCTAAAAGATCTTTCTCATCTTGAGTTAATCGATTAGGGATTTGAATATTGATAGAGACACAGTGATTACCTCTAGCCACAGGGTTCCCAAGTTTAGGGATGCCTTTATTTTCTAATATTAATACTGAAGTTGGTTGAGTCCCAGCAGGAATATTTAATTTAGTAGGTCCATCCACTGTTTCAATTTCTATGGTATCTCCAAGAATTGCCTGTAAATAACTCAAATTCACTTCAGAAATAACATTCAATCCTTCTCGTTTCAAACGAGGATGGCTTTTTACTTTAAGAAAAACATATAAATCGCCTGAAGGACCACCCCTATCGCCAGCATTACCTTCTCCAGAAACACGCAATCTTGTACCAGTATCAACACCAGCAGGAATATTAATACGAAGTTTCTTTCGCACTTGCTTTACTCCTTTGCCACCACAAGTCAAACAAGGGTCTGAAATAACTTTGCCTGAACCGCCACAGGCAGGACAATCTGAAACCTGTGTAAAACTTCCAAATGGTGTTCTTGTTGCTCTTCTAACTTGTCCTGCTCCTCCACATGTGGAACATTGAATAGGGCCAGTTCCTGGCTTGGAACCACTTCCTCGACAAACATCACAAGTTTCTAAATGAGGAATTTTAATTTCTCTCTCTTGACCAAAAACAGCTTGGTTAAAATCAATAGTTAAGTCATAACGTAAATCATCACCTTGTTGAGGCCCCCTACGCTGTGGCCTAGATCCCGATGGTCCAGCCCCTCCAAAACCACTAAAAAAAGTTTCAAAAATATCTGCAAAGCCACCCATGTCTCCCATATCAGGCATTCCTGCAGCACCTCCAACACCAGCCTCGCCAAACTGATCGTATCGAGCTCGTTTCTGCGGATCTCCCAGAATTTCATAAGCTCGTCCAATTTCCTTAAAACGATCCTCAGCTCCTGCTTCTTTATTAATGTCAGGATGATATTGACGTGCCAAACGTCTATAAGCTCTTTTTAAGGTGTCAGCATCAGCATCTCTACTAACTCCTAATAGGTCATAAAGATCTGCCATTAGTTCTTAAATACAAATTTTAAAAAAAAATTACCAATCATTTACTTCACCAACTCTTCAGAAGATGCTGAATCTTTATCAATTGGCTTATCTTCATCAATTGGTTTATCTTCATCAGTTGATTGATTTTCAGAATTAACATCTGGGCCTGGACCCATTGAAACTTTAACCAGTGCATGTCTCAAAACGCGTCCATTTAAATGGTATCCCCTCTGCAATTCTTCTAAAATCTCATCTTCCACACCTATTTCACTAGGTTCTCTTAAAACAGCTTCATGAAGAGAGGGGTCAAAAGACTGGCCAACAACTCTCATCGGAGCAACACCTAGTTGTTTAAGAACATCTACAAGTTGTTTATAAAGTCCTTGATAACTTCTATGTAAAGCTAAAGCTTCCTCACCTTCAGGCTGTAATTGCTGCCTTGCCCTTTCAAAATTATCCACAACTGGCAAAATTTCACTAAGAGTATTACATGTGAGTTGCATTTTTAAGTCATCTTGATCACGGCTTTGACGCTTCCGAAAATTATCAAAATCTGCTGCAATCCTCATATATTGACTTTTCAGAGTTTCATGTTCCTTTTCTAATTGTTCTAACCGAGCATCATTATCTAAAATTTTCTTTTGCTCAGAATCAGCATTACCCTCTTGATTTTCATTGACATCATTTTTTAAATCTACAGTTTCAGAGTCTTGCACAGCAGAATCCTTTATGGAATCTGATTGCTCATCATTAGATTTAGCTTGGAGATCTTCTTGATCAGATGTTGGAACTTCTTCAATCATATGAATGCATTAAAAAATCTAATAAACTAATGTTGGAGCAAGAACCAAAGATCTAACAAGATACGGAAGCCCTCACCACAAGATAAAAGTTATTCAAGTATCAGCTTTAAAAACTAAGGCGACACCATTATTACAATATCTTTTTCCTGTAGGACGGGGCCCATCATTAAAGACATGACCTTGATGCCCACCACATCTCTTGCAATGATATTCAGTTCGAGGAACTATCAATTTAAAATCTGTCTTCGTTTCTATAGAATTTGGTAATGCTTCAAAAAAGCTGGGCCATCCAGTGCCACTATCAAATTTTTTGGATGAATCAAATAATGGCAAGTTACAGGCTGCACATGCAAAAATACCTTTTCTTTTCTCATTATTCAACTGACTAGAAAAAGGTCTTTCAGTTCCTTCTTCCCTTAGAACTTGATAAGCCTCTGAAGATAATCTTTGTTTCCATTCTTCCTTGGTCAACTCCCAAGAGGAATCTCCTGCTTTTGAAGCTGCAAAAACTTTTTTAGCCCTTGTAAAAGAACTCAAAAAAATGGAAACTAATCCCATCAGAAAACTCCTGCGACTAGATAATAAAAAGTTTCTATTCATAGAATAAATGAAAATTTTATTGAAAAAAGATGTAGAGCAAAATCATGGTGACAAAATCAAAACCAATAATTACAGAAGCATATCAATTCAGCATCGCCCCAATGCTGGATTGCACAGATAGACATTTTAGAGTTCTTATGAGACAAATCAGTAAAAAAACTTTGCTATATACAGAAATGATTGTCGCCCAAGCTTTGCAATATAAAAATAAAAGTAAGCTATTGGATTATGACTCAATTGAACATCCTATTGCTTTACAGATCGGAGGAGAAGATCCTCAACTGCTATCAGAGGCTGCTCAGCTTGGAGAAATTTGGGGTTATGACGAAATTAATTTAAATCTTGGTTGTCCAAGCCCTCGAGTCCAATCAGGAAACTTTGGGGCATGTTTAATGGCCCAGCCAAGCAAAGTAGCTAAATGCGTAGAGGCAATGAAAAAAGCATGCAATCTTCCAATAACAATCAAACACAGAACTGGGGTAGATAATCTCGATACATACGATTATCTTCTTTCATTTATAGATATAGTTAATGATGCAGGAGTAGAACGCTTTTCAATTCATGCAAGAAAAGCATTGTTGCAAGGTTTAAATCCTAAACAGAATCGATCTATACCTCCTCTTGAATATGAAAAAGTTGCTCAAATTAAAAAAGATCGTCCAAATTTAAAAATCGAATTAAATGGAGGACTTACAAATTTAGAAGAATGTATTCATGGACTACAAACATTTGATGGAGTAATGGTAGGCAGAGCAATCTATTCAAACCCTCTAAATTGGAAAAACATTGATGAAAAATTATATGGAGAAAAACCTAAAATCACCAAAGCATCGCATGTAATTAAAAACTTAATTCCTTACGCCGAAAATCATTTAAGTCAAAATGGGCGTTTATGGGATATTTGCAAACATACTTTGCAATTAGTACAAGGAACTCCTGGGGCTCGTAAATGGAGAAACGAACTAAGTACAAAAGCTCAAAAGGCAAAAGCAAATTTAAATATTCTAGAAAAAGCTGCCCAGCAACTTGAAGAGGCTGGGCTTTAAAAGGATCTAACCCTCAGCTCCTCCATAATCAGCATTCTGATCTCCATCCGCAGAAGCTCCTCTTCTTCTTTTACTTCTAGTTTCATCTCTCTCAACAGATTCGGAAGAACCATAACTGCGATCTTCCCAACCTTTAGCGCCAGAAGATCTTTGATCAGAATTTGAATCAGCTTGGTCACCGCCGTAGCCGCCTTGACCACCGCCACCGTAGCCGCCTTGACCACCGCCACCGTAGCCGCCTTGACCGCCGCCGTAGCCGCCACCGCCACCATAGCCGCCTTGACCACCGCCGCCGTAGCCGCCTTGACCACCGCCGCCGTAGCCGCCTTGACCACCACCACCGTAGCCGCCTTGACCACCGCCGCCGTAGCCGCCTTGACCACCGCCGCCGTAGCCGCCGCCGCCGTAACCGCCACCGCCGCCGTAGCCGCCGCCGCCGCCGTAGCCGCCTCGACCGCCGCCGCCGCCGTAACCGCCTCGACCGCCGCCGCCGCCGCCACGTGGTTCAGCTTTGTTAATTCTCAAAGGACGTCCCATTAATTCGGCACCTTGAAGAGCTTCAATAGCCGCAGCTTCTGCTGCCTCATCAGCCATTTCAATAAATGCAAAACCTCTTTTGCGACCTGTATCGCGTTCTAAAGGCAAAGAACAGTTTGCAACCTCTCCATAAGGCGCAAACAATTGAATAACATCTTCCTGCTCAGCGCGGAAGGGCAAGTTGCCAACAAAAATACTCACTTGAAAATTGGACTGAAAAATAAAATGGACCTAAAAGGCTTAAAAGCCTAAATTAATGATTCCAAATAAAAATCATTAACAAAACAATATTAATACCTAATAGCCTAAAAAAAGAAGAATAATTATTCTTTTGGTGATATCAGAGAATTTTTCCACTTCTCCAACTGTTCACGAACACGGGTAAAACCAGTACCACCAACACTAACTCTTGAAGCAACAACTTTTTCTGGTATTAATTTTTCATATATCTCTTCTTGAATAATCGAGTTAAAATTTTGCCATTGATTAAGTGTTAAATCTTTAAGTAAAATCTTTTCTTTTATGCAAAATTTAACGGCTCTACCAACAACTTGATAGGCTTCACGAAATGGCACATTTTTAGAAACTAAATAATCAGCAACATCAGTGGCATTAGAGAAGTCAGAACCTACTGTTTCATTTAATCTCTCTATAGAAAATTCTAATCCTTCTTCTAAAAGAATAGTCATAGCCTTAACAGAATCTCTAACTGTTTTAACAGTATCAAATATTGCTTCTTTATCTTCTTGAAAGTCCTTATTATATGCCAAAGGAAGGCCCTTAATCATAGTCAATAAACCTTGCAAATGTCCAAATACTCTTCCGGTCTTACCCCTTATTAACTCAGGCACATCAGGATTCTTTTTTTGTGGCATTAAACTACTTCCAGTAGAACACCTATCTGTTAATAAAACAAAAGCAAATTCATCAGATGCCCAAAAAATTATTTCTTCAGAAAAACGGCTTAAATGTGTCATGATTAATGCTGCTGCAGAAGTGAATTCAACTGCAAAATCTCTATCACTTACTGCATCTAAGCTATTAGAATAAATAGAAGAAAACCCTAATTCATTTGCTGTAAACTCTCTATCAATTGGCAAGGAAGTTCCAGCCAAAGCTGCGGAACCTAAAGGGCATATATCTACACGCTTGCGAACATCTTTTAACCTTTCTCTATCTCTATTAATCATTTCAATATAAGCAAGCAAATGATGAGCCAAAGATAATGGCTGTGCTCTCTGTAAATGGGTATATCCAGGAATTAAAGTAAATAAATTATTCTCTGCATGTTTCAATAGAGCAAGTTGAAAAGACGTTAAATCAAGATCTAAATCATCAATACGTCGTCTTAGCCATAAACGCAAGTCAGTACCAACTTGATCATTTCTGCTACGACCTGTATGCAGTTTTTTTCCAACTTCTCCAAGAAGACTTATTAATCTCCTTTCTACAAACATATGAATATCTTCATCTTGACTGTCAGGCTTATAAGTTCCCTTAGAAGCTTCCAAACGAATTTTTTCTAATCCTAATTCAATATCTGAAGCTTCTTTTGATGAAATAATTCCTGTCTTAGCAAGCATTCTTGCATGGGCTATAGAACCATCAAGATCCTCTTGCAAAAGAACAAAATCAAATTCAATAGAGGCATTAAAGGAATCTATAAAAGGATTTAATCCTTCTTCGAATCTATCGCTCCAAGTTTTGCCCAATTAATTAAAAAGATACTTTTACCTAATTAAGCAGTTTGTAATGCTCTTGTCAGGAACTTGAATTATTTAAATGAAGAGGCGGCTATTGATTTTGTACCTTCAAAACCACCATTGACGCATCATCTTCAAGATGATGATTAATACCAACAAATCTGTCTAATCGATAAAAAAGATTATCTAAGATTTCTTGAGATTTTGAAAATTTTCTTGCAGATTCATCAAGTAAAGCAATTAAACGTTTTTCATTAAACCGTTCTCCCGTCAGTCCCATTGCTTCTGTAACGCCATCAGTGTAATAAAGAATTACATCTCCATAATCAAGTAAAACTTCCCCACAAACATATTCCGCCTCTGATTCCAATCCAATTAATAAACCAAGAGAATCTAAACGTATAATTTCTTTTTGTTTTGAACGCCATAACAAAGGTGGATTATGAGCTGCATTTGCAAACCTTAATTTCCGTGATTCTGGGTCAAAATCAGAATAGAAAAGTGTAACAAATCGGTGAGATTGAGATAAATCATCTAAAGCTAATTGATTTAAATCATGAAGAATACGATCTGGCGGCAACCCAGTCAAAACCTCAGCTCTTAACATACCTCTAAGCATTGTCATTAACAAACAAGCAGGAATACCTTTTCCCATAACATCTCCGACAACTAATGCCCAACGGCCACCTTCTTTTGCTTTACCTGTTAATTCAGGCTTGGTAGGCATGAAATCATAATAATCTCCTCCCACTTGAAAAGCAGGGCGACAATGAGCTGCTAATTCAACTCCCTTAATTACTGGACAATGATCAGGTAATAATTGAGATTGAATTTCTCCACCAATACTTACCTGCCTCTCAACACTTTCATAATATTTAATCTGTTGAAACAGCAAATCATATTCAATTGCTACACCTACAAGATCTGCAACCAATTGCACATTGCGTCGATGAATATTACTAAATACAAAAGGACTATTTAAATCAAATACATATAATCTTCCTCTTTCTTTTCCTCGTGCAACAACAGAAGTAACAAAAAATGGACTATTTAATATAAAGCTTTGAATTAATTTATCTAATTCTTTTAACCTATTTGGATCACTACCAAAACCACGTTCATGTCCTAATGGGAAATTAAGAATTTCATTTATTAAACTTTCTGAATAATTAAGTGGAACCATTTGGATTTGTTCAATAGAAACAGTGCCATCTATATGAAAAGGAATTAAAAGAGTACCTTTTACTCCAACCAATCTTGAAACAACAACAGGAATAAATTCCAAAAATCGATCTAAATTTGTAAAACTTCTAAGAACATAAGAAATAGAAGCTAATAATTCTTGATTTCTTTTTTGCTCTTTAGAAAGGTTATCTAAAAGTAATCTTAAAGATTCATATGGAGAAGATTGTTCTGAAAAATTTTTAAATGATTCTTTTGAATCAGAAATATAAGGTTTATTACTCACTGCACAATCCTTGCAGATATTGAAAAATAGCAAAAACTAAGTAAATAGACATGAATCTTCAACGATTTGACAAAAGAGCTTCTACAAATTCAAAACTATTAAAAGGTTTTAAATCCCTAATCCCTTCACCAGCTCCTATAAACCGAATTGGCAAATTAGCTTGTGACGCCACAGCAAAAGCAACTCCTCCACGAGAAGAACCATCTAGTTTCGTAATGACAACACCAGTAAGATTGGCTGATTTAGCAAAAGCCATTGCTTGACTTAATCCATTTTGACCTTGTGTAGCATCTAAAATTAAAAGAGATTCAACGTTTGCATTAGGAGCCAGTCGATCAATTATTTTCCTTACTTTTTGTAATTCCTCCATCAAATTATTTTTAGTTTGAAGACGGCCAGCAGTATCAACCAATAATAATTCAATTTCTTTTGCCTTAGCAGCACCAATAGCGTCAAAAACAATGGCAGCTGGATCAGCATTTGGTGTTTCATTCGCAATCACTGATACACCACTGCGCTTTCCCCAAATCTTCACTTGCTCAACTGCTGCTGCTCGAAAAGTGTCTGCTGCTGCAATTAATGCGGTGAAACCACTTCTCAACGCCAAATTAGCCAATTTACCTAAAGTAGTAGTTTTCCCAACACCATTGACGCCTACTAATAACCAAATATTTAATAAATTCTTTTTAGGCATTAATAAACTAATTCCACTGTCATTAATTGGTTTATCAACAATTTTACAAAGCTGCTCCTTTAAAAAACGTAATCCCTCCTTAGAGTCTAAAACTTCTTCATTCAATCTTCTTCTTAAAGCACTAATAATTTGATCAGTTGCATTAACACCTGCATCTGATCTTAAAAGTAAACTTTCTAAATCATCAAGTACTTCTGGAGTAAGGGGATCATCTCCGAATTTATCTAGTAAATCTGTAACAAACGTTTTACGAGTTTTTTCGAGCCCTTGTTGTAATTTAGATAACCAATTGATATCTTCTAATGAAACATTAGTAATTTTTTTGCCTTGTGCTTCTAAAACCTGGGCAGACCATGTAAATGCATCATCAAAATCTCCTAACTCTGGCTCAGAAGAATTAATTATAGAATTATTTTGATTAACAGTATTGTCAATAATTTTCAATTCAGTCGAATCTGCTAAGTCATTATCTTGATTAATACTCTCCTCTACAATCTTTGTCTTTTCTTCTAAAGCTAATTGTTCTTTTTTACTCTCTTCTTGTTGTTTCTTAAGCCTTTCATAGGCTTGCTTAGCCCAATCTAAACTACTAGTATCTTCTATATTTTCACCAATTATAGATTTGATGGGTTCATTCATAGAGATAAGAAAATTGTTAATTTAAGAAATCTTAGGGTTAAATGATTTTTGCAACCTACGCAAAACACCATTAATCATTTTACGCCCCTGTTCATCACTATAACGATTTGCAAGATTTACTGCTTCATTACAAGTTACTGGAACTGGTGTCTGGAGGTTATACAAATCTACAAAAGCTAACCTTAGAATGTCTTGATCAATTCTTGGCAATCTTTTCAACCTCCATCCTTCCATTACTTGATCTAAAGAAGAATTAATTAAATTATATTTTTCAATTACTAAACTAACTCTATTCATTGCTTCATCTTTAATGATTTTTTGATCTTTTAAAGCTAGTAGTCTTGTAAGTTCAAAAGTATCTGATAAAATATTTAAAATAGTTTGAAACTTTTGTAGGCAATTAGTTAAATGATCTCTAGATCTAGTAATATGATTTTTATCAGATTCAATTAGTTCACTGTTTAATAGTTCTTGTTGAGCTAACTCAATTTGCAAAGCACAATCATCTAATTGTTCTCTCCAATAATTAGAAAGAGTATCAAAACCTAAATTAAGAATATCCTCTATTGATAATGATTCAATGTTATTAATGTGATCATCAGAAATTTGTCCCAAAACTAAAAGAGCAACTTCTCTTGCTAATGATCTAGATTCCATAAAATTAAAAAATACAGCAATTAAGTATTATTTGGTAAGGAAGATTGTGAAGAGCGAGATTTTAACTGAGCGAATAAACTAGAAAAACTTGTATTAGTAGCTTTATTACGATCATCAGGATTTACTATTCCTGCAGAAATAATGGTTCTAAAAGCATCTTCTACTGATATGTTTAGATCTTTTACAGACTTCTCTGGAACCAATGTATACCAACCAGTAGTTGGGTTAGGAGCAGTAGGAATAAAAACACTCAATAACGGCTCATCTAATTCTGGCTGAAGAGATGGTCCAACTATACCCGTAACAAAACCAACACTAAATAATCCCTCTCGAGGATATTCAACCAAAACAACTCGACGAAATCTAGATGAATTATCACCTAGAAAAGTTTCTAAAAGTTGTTTAAGAGTTTTATAAACTGAACCTGCTAAAGGAATGCGAGATAAAGTTCCTTCTCCAAATTCCAAGAGCCATCTGCCAACAATATTCCTGGCCATCAAGCCTATTAATAAAATGCCTAATAATGGGACTGTTAGGCCCAAAGCAAGATTAATTAAGTCTTGAAGAATAGGGTTGAGTGTAATAAAAGGATTTAATTGCTTTGGGATAGAAGTCAAAAAAACCAAAACAAAGCGACTAACTATCGTAGAAAGCCAAATGGTTGTAGCCAATGGAATAACCACTAACAACCCTGCTATAAGGTCGTTTTTAAGATCTTGCTGCAGCCTAGAAGGTAGAGAAAGATCTTGTCTGGGAGAAGACTGCACCAAAAAGGATTAAATGGCTTGTAGATAGTTTATTAAACTAAGTTACTCATAAATGACTACATTTACTTTGGCTAAACAGAATTTTTAATGGAAATAATCTAAATATCATTTCTTAAAAAACTTCAAATGTCTCATTATCATGGCTTCCTTTAATGAAAAATTAAGCGTTGAACTAAAAGCGGAAGCTAAAAAAAGAGGTTTTAATCCAATTGGAATTGCAAAGATTCCAGGGAGCAAAAGAATTAAAATGAGATCAGAATCATTAGAAAGATGGTTAAATGCAGGAAACCATGCAGATATGGAATGGATGAAAGCTCCTAGAAGGTTCGAAGCAGAAAAACTTCTTAAAGGAGTAAAAAGTGTACTGGTAGTAGGTTTGAATTATTTTACAGGTCCTAAAATAAAAACCAAAGATGAAGTATTAATTGGTCGATATGCTTGGGGAAAGGATTATCACCAAATAATTGAAAAGAGATTAAAAGAAATTGGACATTGGCTAGAAAAAGAAAGGCCTAATTCAAAATGGAAAGTATGTGTTGATTCAAAACCTATCCTTGAAAAAGCATGGGCAGAAGAAGCTGGTCTTGGCTGGATTGGAAAAAATAGTAATTTAATAAACCAAAATCAAGGATCATGGATGGTGTTAGGCAATCTGTTATCTACTGAAAATCTAATACCTGACAGACCTTCAATACCACTATGCGGAAAATGCCAAATCTGTATTGAATCATGTCCAACGAACGCTATTACAGAGCCATTTGTTATTGACTCTAGAAAATGTATTGCCTATCACAATATTGAAAATAGAGACAAAGAAATTCCAATAGAAATTCAAAAAGCTATGGGAAAATGGATCGCAGGCTGCGATATTTGTCAGGAAGTTTGTCCATGGAATGATCGAAATATTCCAATCAGCAATGATCCTGATACTCAAGCTAAAGATTGGATTAAAAAACTAACCTGTGAAAAAGCTATAAAATGGGATGATGAAAAATGGAAAAGCGAGCTTAAAGGTTCATCATTAAAAAGAATTAAGCCTTGGATGTGGAGAAGAAATGCAAATTATATTCAACAAAATAAGACATAAAAAAATGAATATAAATATTCTAAAAAAGAAAAAATACTTGGTTATATTGTTATTATTAAATATTAATCTAAGTATTTTTACAAAGCCTGTTAAAGCATTAACTCCACATATATATTTGCCAAAAGAAAAGACATTGATAAATACTAGTATTAAACTAGGTATTATTGCATCACAATATATTAAGTATGGACAAAATAAAATAGCTATTAGCTTCGCAAAATTGGCTATTAAATTAAACCCTAAAGAATTACAATTATGGACTATTCTGAGTCAAGCACAATTAAATAACAATCTGTTAGATGAAGCTATTAAATCTATTGAAGAAGCTCAAAAGCTTAATCCTCAATTAGAAATATTATGGCGAAGTCATGCCTCTATTTTATTACAGCAAGGGAAACTTGAAAAAGCTATTTTATCAATAAAAAAAAGTATTAAACTTAATGATAATAATTCTAATTCCTATTTTTTACTAGGCAATGCAAGGCTAATGCAAAAAAATTATTCAAAAGCATTATTATCATTCAAACAAGCATCTAAAATAAATCCTAAGTTTTGGCAAGCTATAAACAATGAAGGCCTTGTTTATTACGAGCTAGGAAATAAAGGAAAAGCAATCAAAATTTGGAGAAAAGTTTTAAAACTTGAATCCAATGCTGAACCAAAACTAGCTTTGGCAATAGCGCTGTATTCATTAAATACTGACAATACTGAATCTATAGCATTAGCTAAACAAGCTCTAGAAGAAGACCCAAACTACTTTTATATACAACATCAGAAAGAGCAACTATGGGGAGAAAGACTTCAAAATGATGGAAAAAAACTTTTTAGAGACCCAAAATTAATGTCAACAATAAATACCACTTCAGAAAATACAAGCTTTACAAATAATCAATAACGATAAAACTAGAGGTAAATAAGCATAAGTTTGAATTATGCAAAATCTAGGGCTTCTCATCTTCTAAAAATTCTTTACCTAGATGTCTAAAGAACGCTTACAACCAATATCGCTACATCAAGAGATGCAGCGTTCTTACCTCGAATACGCAATGAGCGTGATCGTAGGAAGGGCATTGCCTGATGCTAGAGATGGCCTAAAGCCAGTTCAAAGGCGCATTCTTTTTGCGATGCATGAACTTGGATTAACTCCAGACCGCCCTTTTAGAAAA
This sequence comes from Prochlorococcus marinus str. MIT 0918, assembly GCF_027359415.1. Classification (NCBI taxonomy): domain Bacteria; kingdom Bacillati; phylum Cyanobacteriota; class Cyanophyceae; order Synechococcales; family Prochlorococcaceae; genus Prochlorococcus; species Prochlorococcus marinus. The sequence goes on along the minus strand of NZ_CP114780.1, from coordinate 1,257,250 downwards.
TGTGCTCGAGTTGTTGGGGATGTATTAGGTAAATATCATCCACATGGAGATCAAGCCGTATATGACGCACTTGTCAGACTCGTTCAAAACTTTTCTAGTCGCTATCCAGTTTTAGATGGACATGGGAATTTTGGATCCATAGATGATGATCCACCAGCAGCAATGCGTTACACAGAAACGCGATTGTCTTCTATAGCGCATGAAGCCATATTGTCTGAAATTGAAGGAAACACAGTAGATTTCAATCCTAATTTTGATGGTTCCCAACAAGAGCCAGAAGTGTTGCCAGCTCAACTACCATTTCTAATTCTAAATGGTTGCTCAGGTATAGCTGTTGGTATGGCAACTAATATTCCACCGCATAATATCAATGAAATTATCGATGGATTAATCCAGTTAATAAAAAAACCTGAAATAAAAGAAGAAGATCTAATCAATATTATTCCAGGTCCAGATTTTCCAACAGGTGGAGAAATTCTATTAGGTAGTGGAACAAAAGAAACATATATAAAAGGTAAAGGAAGCATACCTATGAGAGGAATTTCACATATAGAAGAAATAACTCCAGGCAAAGGTAAACATAGAAAAAAAGGAATAATAATAACAGAACTTCCTTACCAAGTTAACAAATCAAACTGGATAGAAAAACTCGCTGACTTAGTCAATAATGGAAAAATTGATGGAATTGCAGATATAAGAGATGAAAGTGATAGAGATGGAATGAGAATAGTTATTGAATTAAGAAGAGATGCTGATAGTGAAAAAACACAAAAGCTTCTATATGATAAAACAAGCCTTCAAAATAATTTTAGTGCAACATTACTTGCATTAGTTAATGGACAACCAAAACAACTTTCTTTAAAAGAATACTTATTAATTTTTCTTGAGTATAGGGAATTAACAATACAAAGAAGAACAAAAAATAAACTTAAAAAAACTATTCTTAGATTAGAAATAGTTGAAGGGTTAATAAAAGCATTAAAAAACTTAAGAAAAGTAATTAATTTACTTGAAAATGCAGCTGATGCAGCTGATGCAAAAACAAAAATAATGGAAGAATTATTCCTTAATGAAAAACAATCAGAAGGAATACTATCAATGCCATTGAGAAAATTAACAAATTTAGAAACACAATCTCTATATAATGAGCTGGATGTTTTAAAAACAATAAAAAATGATTTACAAAAATTACTAGATAATAGAAATGTTCTTCTAAAATTAATGATAAGCGAATTTAAAACTCTTCAGAAGAAATTTGGAAGTAAGAGAAAAACTAGATTGAAAGAAGGTGGAGATGAGTTACTAGCTGAAAGAAATGCTAATTTAAGACCTAATGCAGAGCTTCAAAGAAAAAAAGCTTTTGAAGGACTTCCTAAAGATGGCACTCTATTAATTCAAAGTAATAATGAAGTAAAAATCTTAAATCCAAGAATTCTAAAAAAATTAAACTTAAATGAAAGCTGTATAATAGGGGAAGAACCAAGTCCTGCAAATATCATATGGCCGATAATAAAAAACCCAAAAATTATTGCAATAACAAATACAGGGAAAATCGCACTTCTTAAATGGGAGTTTGCAGGATTACAGCCTGGTAAAATAAATAAGTTTCTTCCATCAGGTTTAGAAGGAGAAATTGTAATCAGTTTAATACCATTAGTTAATAATAATAATCTAAGTTTAGGCTTACTCAGTAGTGATGGTAGATTTAAAAGAATTAATATTAATGAAATATTAGATTTATCTGGTAGAGCAACTACAATATTAAAATTAAAAAATAATGTATCACTAAAGTCTGCCTTTTTATGTCATTGCGAAGGGTTTTTAATTATAGTTAGTGATATAGGAAGAATAATAAAGCTGAGAGTGAATGATATAACAATGCCAACAATGGGCAAGCTTGCTCAAGGTCCAATATTAATGAAAATGTTACCTGGAGAAAATATAATAAGTGGTTTATCAATCGCAAAAGATAAAGCTTGTGATTTAATATTTGTTACGCAAAATGGTAACGTTATCAAAAAGTATAGTGATGATATAAATATTTATGATAAAGGTGATATGGGAACTATTGCGATTGAATTAATAGAAAATAAAAATAAAAAAGAAAGGGTTGTTTCAATGTATAATGGAAAATATCTTTCAAGTGTAATTACAAATACAGGAAGAAATGGTAGGGTTTCATCAAATCAATTAATTAACATAGAGTACAATATTAAACAAAATAAAGCATTTAATTTAAATAGCGGAGAAAGTATAGAAAGTATTATTCCTTTAATTGAAGAAAAAAACTATAGTTTCTTCGATTGAGAAAAACTAAGAAGAATATTCTAATTCGACCCAATCTAAATACTCATTAGTTACTTTACCAGTAACATAATTACCATTAAAGCAAGACAAATCAAGATGTTTAACACATGAATCATTTAATATAGACTTTTCTAAATCAGTTATATCCTGATATACCAATTTATCAGCTAATAATATGTTTTCAATTTCTTTAGTAGTTTTATTATAAGCAATTAATTCTCGTTTAGATGGCATATTTATACCATATACATGTGGAAATCTAATAGGAGGAGCTGCTGAAGTAAAATACACCTTATTTGCTCCTGCTAATCTTGCCATTTGAACTATTTCTCTAGAAGTAGTTCCTCTAACTATTGAATCATCTACAAGTAAAACATTTTTGCCTTTAAATTCACTTGACATAGCATTTAATTTTTGACGAACAGATTGTTTTCTTAAAGCTTGTCCAGGCATAATAAATGTTCTTCCTATATAACGATTTTTAAAAAATCCTTCACGATATTCAAGTCCCAATTGTCGTGCAACTTGCATCGCAGAAGGTCTAGAAGAATCGGGAATAGGCATAACAACATCAATATCACCAGATGATATTTTTTGCTTAACAGTATTAGCAAGGTGATCGCCCATACGTAATCTCGCTTCATAGACAGAAATCCCATTCATAACAGAATCTGGTCTTGCTAAGTAAACATATTCAAAAGAACAAGGAAATAATTGGGGGTTATTTGAACACTGTTTTGAAAATAATTTTCCTTCATTAGAAATAAAAATTGCTTCTCCTGGCTGAACATCTCTTACAACTTCAAAATCATTATTTTCTAAAACTAATGATTCACTTGCAAGTATCCATTCTGTTTTTTTATTCTCAACTATTTTCTTACCTAAAACTAAAGGTCTAATACCAAAAGGATCTCGAAAAGCAAGTAACCCATATCCAGAAATTAATGCAATTGATGCATAAGACCCTTCTACTCTTTTATGTAATGAAGTAACAGCAGAAAAAATATGTTCTGGAGATAAAGAAGAACCATGAATTTGTGCTTGAATTTCAGTTGCTAAAATATTTAAAAGCATTTCTGTATCACTAGAAGAATTAGTATGACGTCTATCAATATTAAAAAGTTGAGCTTCTAATTCTCTTGTATTAGTAAGATTTCCATTATGAACAAGAATAATTCCATATGGAGCATTTACATAAAATGGTTGGGCCTCATCTTCACGATGAGCTGCACCAGTAGTAGCGTAACGAACATGTCCTATTCCAATATTTCCACGTAAGGTCCTCATATCTCTTGTTCTATAAGCATCTTTTACGTGACCCTTAGATTTATGTAAATGAAAAACACTTCCTTCCATCGTTGCTATGCCAGTAGAATCTTGCCCTCTATGTTGTAATAACAACAAGCTATCGTAGATCCTTTGATTAATCTCAGTATTAGAAACTATTCCAACAATACCGCACATAATTATTTAATAAGTAAAATGAATTTGTAAATAATCATCTAATATAAATTTAATGAAATTCTACTAGGAATAGAACCTTCAAATACAGATTCCAACTCTTCTATTTTTAAATTAACTAGATTCTTATCATAATTATTAATTAATAGTTTCTTTTCATCAGTTACTGTTCCAATCAAGGATGCAGGTACTTTATATGAATTTTCATTATTAAAACTATTTAAAGTCATTTTAAATTGTTCATGCATTGATGAAGAAATACTGATAATTATTCTAGATCCTCCTTCTCCAAACAAAACTTTATCTATTCGATTATCACAAAAGGAAAAATTACATTTAGCTCCTAAACCGGAAGTCATTGATGCCTCTGCTAAAGCAATTGTTATTCCTCCATCACTTATATCATGTGCTGTCTTAATCAAACCTTTAAAAATTGAGTTTCTTACAAATAATTGAATAGTCTTTTCAAGATGTAAGTCTATTAATGGTGGTCGACCTGTATTAAGTTGAAAAATATTTTCTAAATAAGAACTTCCTGCCAAAGAAACATGTTCGCCTTTTTTATCAAGAATATCCAAAGGAATCCCTAATAACCATATTTCATCTCCCTCATTACTCCAGCCTTGACCGACAGTTTTGGTTAAATCTTGTACTAAACCAACCATTCCAATAACTGGAGTTGGTTGAATAGGGATTTTTTTATCATCTATTAAAGTCTCATTATATAAAGATACATTTCCACCAGTAACAGGAGTATTTAGAAAACTACAAGCTTTGGATATACCTTTACAGGACATTGCTAATTGCCAATAACCAAGAGAATCTTCTGGAGAAGAAAAATTCAGATTATCTGTAACAGCTAAAGGTGAAGCACCAACACATGAAAGATTTCGTGAAGCCTCTGCTACTGAAGCAATTGCTCCTCGTTCAGGATCTAAAGCAACCCATCTATTAGAACAATCAACAACAGCAGCAACTCCTCTGTTTGAATCAGATTTATTATTTTCAATAGGTCTCAATCTAATAACAGCTGCATCAGCAACTCCAGGAGAAATTACAGTATTATTTTGAACTTGATAATCATATTGACTGTAAATCCATCTTTTAGAAGCAATTGTTGGATCATCTAATAATTTTAATGTTATTTGATTCCAAGTTAAAAGTTTATTTTGAATAACAATCCCCTTTTCTTGATCTATTGGTAATTGATCTTCTTTCCAAAGCCATTTTAATTTTAATTCTTTAGGTATTTCAGATATTAATTCATGTTTATTAATAGGAGTATTTTCAGCTAAAGCATCTGCTGGCAAATCTACAACAATTTTATTTTTATAAAGAACACGAACAACATTATCTTTTAAAACTCTTCCTACAACAACAGCATTTAAACCCCATTTTGTAAAATGCTGCATTACATGTTCTTCCTTACCTGGTTGAACAACAAATAACATTCTTTCTTGTGATTCTGATAATAAAAAATCATAAGGTTCCATTCCTTCTTCTCTTGCTGGAACCAAATCAAGATCAAGTTCTATACCAACTCCACCTTTAGCAGCCATTTCTGAGCAACTACAGGTCAATCCTGCAGCTCCCATATCTTGCGCTGCGATTACATATCCAGTTTTAAAAGCATCTAAACAACCTTCAATTAAACCTTTCTCCAAAAAAGGATCACCAACCTGAACGGCTGGTCGATCATCTAATGAAGATTGAGTAAGTTCAGAACTTGCAAAACTAGCTCCTCCCATACCATCTCGACCTGTAGTACTTCCAACATAAATAACTGGAAAATCAATTCCTTTAGCACCTGAACATACAATTTCATCAGTTTCCATTAGACCTAAAGCCATAGCATTTACTAATGGATTTCCTGAATAACTTTTATCAAAAGAAATTTCACCGCCTACAGTTGGAACTCCTATACAATTTCCATAATGAGCAATACCGGAAACAACACCTTGCAATAGACCTATATTCTTTGGATTATCAAGAGGACCAAACCTTAGAGAATTTAAAACTGCTATTGGTCTAGCACCCATAGTAAAAATATCTCTTAAAATTCCACCAACTCCTGTTGCAGCACCTTGAAAAGGTTCAATAGCAGAAGGATGATTATGACTTTCAATTTTAAAAGCTAATCTTTGACCTTCTCCTAAATCAACTACTCCTGCATTTTCACCAGGGCCAACTAAAATATGTTTACCTTCTGTGGGAAAAGAAGATAACAAAGGCTTTGAATTTCTATAACAACAATGTTCTGACCACATAACCCCAAACATTCCCAATTCAGTACGATTAGGAGCTCTTTTAAGACGCTTACAAATTTCTAAATAATCGTGTTTTTTTAAACCCTCTTTTAATAAAGCTGTAGAAACATCATAATCTACACGATAAAAATCAGATTTTATAAGATCTTCAAAATCATTTAGATTCATATTTAAATCCATGGATCTTCTTCATTTCGAATATTAGTATATTCATCAGAAGAATAAATTTCATCTTCATTAAATTCAGAATTATCATTAAAATTCGAATCAAATAAATTATCTTTAAAATTTTGCATAGGATTATCATCTAACCACCCTTCTAACCTTCCATTAGCTATGGTAGATATTTCATTAAAATTAGTTTTTAGCTCTTGAGTTTTATTAATTAAATCTTGTTTTATACTACTTTTTATAAGTGGTAAATCATCTATAGAATTAATATTAGATGAAACAAAACCAGGCTCCTGGTCTATAATTTGATTTAAATCAAATTTCCATCTACTTGTTCCAGGAATTTTAGGATTACTTCTTGAAACTAAATAATATAATATTTGACCATTTTTAGTATCAAAAATCAAATCAGCAATAGTAGCAATTTTTTCACCATATTGACTAATTAAATCTGCATCTAATAATGTTGGAAACCTATCTAATGTAGCTTGATCAGAATCTGAAGGATTTCCTCTTACATATGCTTCTGTATTAGTCAAAGCTTTTAATTGATTCAATTGCCAAACATGGCGCTTAAGGCTTAATCTAGAAGGTCTCGAAGCCCATCCTAGTACACGATGTACAGGAGGATACATCCAAGCTATAACTCCATTTCCATGATCTAAACCTTGATTACAACGAACATTTCGTTGTAAAAGATTGCTTAAAAGATAATGTTTTGGGATATTCAAATTATGAACGCATTTGTACAGGCATTACTAAATAAATAAAATTATTATTTTGATTGTTTGGGGTAAAAATTGCAGGAGTAGTAGGAGCATTAAATTTAAGTAAGATAGTATCTGTTTGTATAATTCTTAATCCATCCAATAAATATTTAGAGTTAAATGCAATTTGTAAATCATTACCATTATATTTAATAGGAATTGATTCAGATCCACTACCTAAGTCTTGAGCATCTGCAGTAATATTTAATATTTGTGATTCTTGATTTGTAGAAATTCTTACAACATTATTATGTTGTTCTGCTAATACAGAAATTCTATCTAAAGCTGAAATAAAATCATTACGATCTAATTCTAAAGTATTAGCAAAGTCTTGAGGTACAAGCTGATTATAATTTGGATAATTTCCTTCTAATATTCTTGTAGTAACTATTTGATCAGCAGAAATAAAAACAGCTTGACCACGATCATAAAAAAAAGTAATTTCATTATCTGATTTACAATTAGAAATAAACCTTTCTACTTCTCTTAATGACCTAGAAGGAATTGTAATCTCAATATTTTGATTCGATAGTTGATGATCTTTATCATCAATTATTACATCTTTCAATTTTAAAATAGCTAGTCTATGGCCGTCTGTAGCAGCAGTTTTTAAAGAAGTTCCATCAAAACTTAAATTAACACCTGTTAAAATTTGTTTAGCTTCATCTGAACTACTAGCAAATAATGTCGCTCGTAAAGAGTTTGCAAAAGAAATTGAATTTACTTTAAGAGATAAGCCATTTTCAACCATTGGCAAATCAGGAAAATCATCTGCACTCATAGACCTGACTTGATAGGTTCCACTCTTACTTATTAAATGGACTAAATCCTCTGATTCATCACTAGAAATAGTTATTGGTGAATCATTAGATAGTTTAGAAATGATTTCGCCAAATAACTTTGCTGGTACGGTAATAGCTCCACTATTTTCAATCGAAGCAGCTAAAGAAGTCTGTATTCCTAAATTTAAATCAAATCCAGTAAGACGTAATTTTCCTGTTCCAGCATCTGCTGTTAACAATATATTTGCCAAAACAGGATGGGTTGGACGAGAAGCTACAGCCCTACTCACAAGTTGAAGGGCAGAGTTAAGTTCCGTTTGAGAGCAAATAAATTTCATTTTTACAACCTAACTAGGAATCCTGAAAATGTAATCCCAAGTTTTCATAGTTTTAAAAATCGACCTCTGTTTCTACTTTCTTATTCAAGTTTATTTAAAGAAAAACAAATACAGTAGTAGTAGGTCCTGTGGAAGTTGTGGAAAAACGCCTTTTTCTCATATGATTAAAGGATTTTTCATTAAGGTAACTTGTGAAAATAATTTTTCATTATGTGGATTTATTTTTATGTTTCCACAGATTTTTAGTTATTTGTTGAAAATTAAAAACTAAACATCGATATTATTATTGTTTTCCACAGTTTATAAGTTAGAAAAACTCAGTCTTCCTCAGCCAGAAAAATAATCGTCTTTGTGTATATGTTTAGAAGCCCATATTCTTTGCAACTATTTCTATACTCGGATCAATACCAGATTTAAAAATAGAATCATTGTTTTTGATAGCGCAATCAGGATCTTTTAATCCATTACCAGTTAACACACATACAATCTTAGAATTTTCAACAACATATTCTTTTAATTTGATTAAACCTGCTACAGAAGCAGCACTTGCAGGTTCACAAAAGATGCCTTCTTTACTTCCTAATAATTTATAAGCATTTATTATTTCCTCATCAGTGACTGATATAAACTTTCCATTACTATTTTTATTTACCTCTATTGCCTTTTCTCTATTAACTGGGTTTCCTATTCTTATTGCTGTTGCAATTGTTTCAGGATTTTCTATTGTTTTATTTAAAACTAATGGAGCAGAACCTTTTGCTTGAAAACCCATCATCTTAGGTAATTTTTTCGATATTCCAGCTTTATAATATTCATTAAAACCCATCCAATAAGCACTTATATTTCCAGCATTTCCCATTGGTATACACAGCCAGTCAGGAGCTTCATTTAATGAATCTATTATTTCAAAAGCCGCTGTTTTTTGACCTTGTAAACGATATGGATTAACAGAGTTTACTAATGTAACAGGATAGTTTTTAGCTATTTCTTGAACAATTTTTAATGCCTTATCAAAATTTCCTTTAATAGCTAATATTTCTGCACCATATACTAATGCTTGAGCTAATTTACCTTGAGCTACATAACCATCAGGAATTAAAACATAACATCTCATATTACCTCTCTTAGCATAAGCAGCTGCTGATGCTGATGTGTTTCCTGTACTTGCACAAATGACTGCTTCACAATTATTTTCTTTTGCTTTACTTATTGCCATAGTCATTCCTCTATCTTTAAAAGATCCTGTAGGATTTAGACCATCATATTTAGCGTAAACTTTTACATTTTTACCAATTAATTTATTAATAGATTCTAATTCAATTAGAGGTGTTGCGCCTTCTTGGAGTGTAATAATAGGAGTATTTTTATTAATTGGCAGCCATTTTTCATAAGCTTGTATAAGCCCAGGCCATTGTTTAAAAGTCTTATTTTTATTATTTATTTTTTTACTTAATTTTTGTAAGAGTTGATTAACCATAGTTAATAGTAATTTTTGGTTGGTTCAGCTTTCAGTTTTTCTAAAGGTGAATCAGAAAAAAATCTAACTAGTTCATTCAGTGATTCTACTTTGTTAATGACTTTAGATAACTCTGTTACATCTATTGCAATAACCTTACTAGGATAAGCTTTTAAAAAATCAATTAAAGATATTGATTCATCTTCTAAGTCTATTGCTTTTATTGCACTTGCTTTTAGAGCAAGAATGCTAATAGATTCTTCTTGAATTCGATGAGGATATAATATTTTTGATATTCTTTTTAAAATTACTTCGCCAATTTCACTATAAAGTAATCTACTTGTAAGTTCTATAGGAGCCTTATATCTTTTCTTTAAAATATTTTTTATTTCTTCTTGATTTTGATTTTTAACTGCTTTTGCCAGGAATCCTTTTGCTTTTCCTTTAGTTATAAAATCTTCCAAATCTTTAATATATATAGTTCTAGAGAAAATACTTTTTATTAGTGTTATTTCTTCAGCAGCAAAGGCACTTGATGGATAAAAACTAAATATTGTGATGCATAGAAAGCTAAACAATAATTTTTTTAGTTTATTTTTTTTCATTTATTGTTCTACACCAGCTGCTAATTTAATCGCGCGTACAACGCTTTTCTTAGTTACTCTGTTGGCTATATTTAACCCCATTTCCATTGCCATAGGCTCCTTTAATATTCTTTTGGTTTTATTGATTATCAAATCTCTGTTAAATTCTGGCATCTCTTGCAAAATTTTAAGAAGCTTCTGTATTGGTTCAATTTCGTCCATAAAGCTTTTATCATTAATTAAACTATCTTTTATACTAGTTGATTGAAATCTTTTGGGAAGTCTTTTATTGATTGTTTTCATTGTATAAAGATTAAAGATGTCAAATCTTTCAGCAATTGTGTTTACTAGCTCTTCCCTTAATAAACCACCTTTAGGAGAAAATAGAAAATCTAATACTTGATCCATTAAGTTATTTAAATCAATTTCTTTTTGTTTTGCAGCACTTAATATTAGTCCTTCAAGTCTAGTCCATTTGAAAGTATTACCTTCGAATAGCATTTCTTTTAAGCTTTGTCTTAATTGGGGATCTGGATCTTCCATCAACCTTCTTGCAAAATATGGATATGCGGCACCAAGAATTTTAAAATTTGGATCAACACTAAGTGCAATGCCTTCAAGAGTTATAAGAGATCTAATAATTAGAGCATAGTAAGGAGGGAGTTGGAATGGAAATTTATACATTAAACCAGACATGTCATCAGTAACTGTTTTGAAATCCATTTTGCTTACCCCCATATCTATAGCACTTGAAAATACTTTTTCAAATGCAGGAATAATTGGATTTAAATCAACTTCTTCAGATAAGAAACCTAACTTTACAAAATCTTTTGATAGTTTTTCAAAATCACGATTAACTAAATGAACTACAGCTTCAATTAAACCTGTTCTAGATCTCGTTGTGACTTCACTCATCATTCCAAAATCTAAATAACATAATCTTCCATCTTTTAGGGCTAATATGTTACCAGGATGTGGATCAGCATGAAAAAAACCATGCTCCAATAATTGTTGTAAACTGCAATTCACCCCTATTTCTATTAAATTATTAGGTTCAATTCCTAGTCTCTTAACACCATTTATATTTGTTAGTTTGACACCTTCTATCCATTCCATTGTTAACACTCTTTTACTTGTGAACTCTCTATAGAACTTAGGAGCAGCAATTTTTTTATTTTTTTTATTTAACTCTGCAAACTTTTCTCCATTATTAGCCTCATTTAAATAATCCATTTCTTCAAAAACTCGTTTTCCTAGCTCATCAATTAATGCAACTAAATCACTTCTTATGAGGCCTACATATTTATTTAGCCATAGAGCAATATTTCTAACAATATATAAATCTAAAGTAATTTGTTCTCTTAATCCAGGCCTTTGAATTTTTACAGCAACTTTATCTCCATTCATTAGCATTGCTTGATGAACTTGACCTAAAGAAGCTGCAGATATTGGCTCTTTTTGAAACCATTTGAAAATATTTTTATAATTTGTACCTAAATCTTCTTTTATACATTCTAATGCTAATTCTGGTTCAAACCCAGGCAATTGATCTTGTAATAGAGCAAGTTCTTCAAGAACTAATTGTGGAACTACATCTGGTCTGGTTGATAATGCTTGTCCAGCTTTAATAAAAGCAGGGCCTAGATCTACTAATAGTCGAGTAAATTCATTTGCACGTTCTTTTGCCCTTTTTTCATTTTTTAATATTCCTAATATTTTTTCAAACCCTACTCCTATTAAAAAAAGAGATATAGGAAGTAATGTTTCCCAAAGCCTTTTGAGTAATCTTTTTGGATGCTTTTTGTAAATATTACTGATTGCCAATGGATCATATGATTTCAACCCAGCTGCTTCAATAAAATCACCAAGTTCTTTTGTCATTTGTGGCATGGTGTTATTTGCCCCCTTCTAATTAATAGAGGAATTAGCTAGCGTTTGTTTGGCTACTTTAAATAATGTGCTGCTTAGTCTGCGACTCTATAACATCGCTCTTATAGATAGCTTAGAACTATCTTTAAAAAAAGGGTTTTCAGTGTTTACAGGAGAAACTGGAGCGGGTAAGTCCATTTTTCTGTCAGCGATTGATTCTTTATTAGGTAGAGGCTTTAGCAGCTCTTCTTCTCGATTGATACGTGTAGGTGCTCAGGAAGCATCAATCGAAGGAGTTTTTACTCTTGATTCCGAAGTAAAAAATTGGCTGAATGAAAATTCTTTTGATTTTGATGATCATGATGAACTCGTAATTTCTCGTGAGTGGAAGTTTAAAGATGATCGTTTGATGAGTCGAATTAGGTTTAATGGTCAAATTGCCAATAGAAAGCAATTACTTGCTCTTAGACCTTTGTTAGTTGATTTGGTAGAACAAGGCCAATCACACCATTTATATTCTTCTGGCCATCAACTAAGTCTCATAGATAATTTTGGCACTGATGAAATTGATAAGTTATTAACTAAAGTCAAACAAAAGTGGGATAAGTGGTATTCATCTCATATTGCTTTACAAATTGCACAGAAAGAATTTGATAATAGTGAGGATGAGTTTATAGCCATTCAATCATTTTTGGATGATATTAATTCAGCTAACTTGGATGATCCACAAGAGGATTTAATATTAACAAAAGAACAAGATCGTTTAGTTCATGGTGTTAGGATTTATGAGTCTTTGCTCTCATTATTTAATAGACTAAAAGAGAATTCTGATAATTTTCCGTCCGCATTAGATCATTTTTATTATTGTATAAATGAATTAAAAATAATAAGTAAATTAGATTCTTCTTTAACATCGCACTTGGATAATTTATTTGAATTATCTAATGGATTAGATCAGTTTTTAAAAACATTAGAATCATATCAAATGGTTTTAGAATCAGACCCTAATAAGTTAGACGATGTTCAAAATAGATTATCATTATTAAATAGGCTCAAAAAACGTTATGATCTTGATTTGCCAGGGATTATTAATCGACGTGATTCTTACCTAAAGGAATTAAGTTCTGGGAATACACTTAAATGCTCTTTAAAAGACTTAGAACAACAAGAAATTGCTTTTAGATTAGAAAGAGATGAGATTAATAGCTCTCTTACTAAATTGCGTATGAAATGTGCAAAAAAATTAGAAGATAATCTTATTTTATACCTACAACCATTAGGGTTGGAAAATATTCAATTTAAAGTTTCTTTTGCATCTTCTATCCCTTCATCACTAGGTGCAGATTCAGTAGAGTTTTTGTTTTCAGCAAATGAGGGTCAGCCTCTAGCTTCTTTATCAGATATTGCCTCTGGAGGAGAACTTTCTCGCTTTTTGCTTGCTTTAACAAGTGTTTTAGCTGAAGTTAGTGGATCAAAGACGTTAATTTTTGATGAAATTGATTCAGGAGTGAGTGGTCGTGTAAGTACTGCTATTGCTAAAGCATTAAAAAATTTATCTCGATACAAACAAGTTTTTTGTATTACACATCAGCCTCTTGTAGCAGCTTTAGCCGATCATCATTTTTCTGTATCTAAGACAGTTGAAAATGGCATGACTAATTCAAAAGTCTTATTGTTGCAGGGATTTCAGGAACGTAAATCCGAAATAGCTAAACTAGCTGGAGGTGATTTTGAGCAGGCAAGTATTTTTGCTGCAAGTTTGTTGGATAACAAAGCAGCATAATGAGCAACAATTTTTCTAAGATTATATGATTAACTTTCTGTAGAAAGAGGACCCTCAGTGGGGAAACAAGACGCTACTCACAAATCTTTATTATCCGATTCTTTGGAAGAAGTTATAAGGATTCGAGGTGCTAGACAACATAATTTAAAAAATGTTGATCTTACTATTCCTCGTAATAAATTTATTGTTTTTACTGGGGTTAGTGGAAGTGGTAAGAGTTCATTAGCTTTTGATACTATTTTTGCTGAAGGACAAAGGAGATATGTAGAAAGTCTTTCAGCATATGCTAGACAATTTCTAGGACAAGTAGATAAGCCGGATGTAGATGCTATCGAAGGTCTTTCACCTGCGATTTCTATTGATCAAAAATCAACAAGTCATAATCCACGATCAACAGTAGGGACAGTTACGGAAATCAAAGATTATTTAAGACTTTTATTTGGTCGTGCAGGTGAACCTCATTGCCCAGAATGTAATCGAGACATTCGGCCTCAGACAATAGATGAGATGGTCGATCAAATTCTTACTTTACCTGAAGGTACAAGGTATCAATTATTAGCTTCTGTTGTTCGAGGTAAAAAAGGAACCCATTCGAAATTGCTTTCTGGTTTGGCTTCGGAGGGATTTGCCAGAGTAAGAATCAATAAGGAAGTGCGAGAATTATCTGACAATATCGAGCTCGATAAAAATCATTCTCATTCCATTGAAGTTGTAGTCGATCGTTTGATTGCACGAGAGGGAATTCAGGAACGTTTAACTGATTCCTTACAAACAGCTTTAAAACGGGGAGATGGACTTGCAATTGTTGAAGTTGTCCCAAAGAAAGATGAGAAGTTGCCTGACAATATAGAGAGAGAAAGGCTTTTTTCTGAAAACTTTGCTTGCCCTGTTCATGGTGCAGTTATAGAAGAATTATCTCCTAGATTATTTTCTTTTAATAGCCCTTATGGTGCATGTCCTGATTGTCATGGTTTAGGCCATCTCAAAAAATTTACTAGTGATCGAGTTATTCCCGACCCTTCTTTACCAGTTTATGCAGCAGTTGCCCCTTGGAGTGAGAAAGAAAATTCATATTATTTTTCATTATTATTTTCAGTTGGTGAAACTTATGGATTTGAAATTAAGACGCCTTGGAAAGATTTAACACAAAACCAAAAAGACATTTTGTTGAATGGTAGTGAAGAGCCAATTTTGATCAAATCTGATAGTCGTTATAATAAACAAGAAGGATATAAAAGATCATTTCAAGGTATATTGCCTATTTTAGAAAGACAATTACAAGATGCTAATGGAGAATCAGTTCGACAGAAATTAGAGAAATTTTTAGAATCCGTTCCCTGTTCTACTTGCTCTGGTAAAAGATTACGTCCGGAAGCTTTAGCCGTTAAAATCGGCCCTTATTCTATTAACGAATTAACTGAGACTAGTGTTTCTGAAACACTAGATCGTATTGAGAAGTTGATGGGACAAGGCAAGTCGAGTAAATCTGAGCCTTTGCTTTCTTCTAGACAAATACAAATAGGTGATTTGGTTTTAAAGGAAATTCGTTTAAGATTGAAGTTTTTACTTGATGTAGGTCTAGATTATTTAAGCTTGGATAGACCGGCAATGACTTTGTCTGGTGGGGAAGCTCAGCGAATAAGGTTGGCAACTCAGATTGGTGCAGGGCTTACAGGGGTTTTGTATGTGTTAGATGAACCCAGCATTGGATTACATCAAAGAGATAATGATAGATTATTGACTACCCTTCAAAGACTACGTGATCTTGGTAATACATTAATAGTTGTTGAACATGATGAAGATACTATACGTGCTGCTGATTATTTAGTAGATATTGGCCCAGGTGCTGGTATACATGGTGGTAAAATTATTGCTAAAGGAACATTAGATAATCTATTAAAAAGTAAAGACTCTTTAACAGGTGAATATTTAAGTGGCAGGACATCTATTCCTACACCATTGGAAAGACGTAAGGGTGTCAATCGCAATCTGCGTTTGATAGGTTGTGATCGGAATAATTTGAAAAATGTTTCTGTTGATTTTCCTTTAGGTCGTCTAGTTGCTGTTACAGGTGTTAGTGGAAGTGGGAAAAGTACATTGATAAATGAATTATTACATCCTGCGATTAATAATCAATTAGGTTTAAAAGTACCTTTTCCTAAAGGATTAGAAGAATTAAGAGGTGTGAAATCAATTGATAAGGTTATCATTATTGATCAATCTCCTATTGGTAGAACACCTCGTTCAAATCCAGCAACTTATACTGGAGCCTTTGATCCTATTCGTCAAATTTTTGCTGCTTCTGTAGAAGCAAAGGCACGCGGATATCAAGTAGGTCAGTTTAGTTTTAATGTTAAAGGAGGACGTTGTGAGGCTTGTAAAGGTCAGGGTGTAAATGTTATTGAAATGAACTTTCTACCTGATGTATATGTCCAATGTGATGTTTGTAAAGGAGCTCGCTTTAACCGTGAAACTCTGCAAGTGAAATATAAAGGATATACTATTGCCGATGTTCTAGAGATGACTGTTGAGCAATCTGTAGATGTATTTTCCGCGATTCCTCAGGCTGCAGATCGGTTAAGAACATTGGTTGATGTTGGTCTTGGTTATATTAAATTAGGGCAACCAGCTCCTACTCTTTCTGGAGGAGAGGCTCAACGAGTGAAGCTTGCTACGGAGCTTTCACGTCGTGCTACAGGAAAAACTCTTTATTTAATTGATGAACCTACTACTGGGTTAAGTTTTTCTGATGTTCATAAGCTTATGGATGTTCTTCAAAGATTGGTTGATAAAGGCAATTCAATGATTGTTATTGAGCATAATTTAGATGTAATTCGTTGTTCAGATTGGATTATTGATTTAGGACCTGAGGGTGGAAATTTAGGAGGACAATTGGTTGTTCAGGGAACACCTGAGGATGTAGCAAATTGTGCAACAAGCTATACAGGACAATATTTAAAACAAGCTTTAAATAAATACAGATAAATGTAGTATTTGCTTTGCATTTCTATATAAATTACGTTTTGGAATTCTTTTAAATTTGATCAGATGACTTCCCTCGCAATGCTTTCAAGGAATAAAGTTTTTTTAAATTCAAAATTGTTATTCTTTCTTTAGGTTTGATTGACTGAAAATAAATTATGTAGTTATGAACTTTGGAGCAAAAAATTATGGGTTTAAAGCTCCTGCATCTTCATTTACATGGCTTAATTCGCTCTAATAACCTTGAATTGGGAAGGGATTCAGATACTGGTGGTCAAACATTATATGTTAGTGAATTAGTTAAGGAATTAGCTGCTTGTCCTGGAGTAGATCAAGTAGATCTTGTTACTCGTTTAATTCAAGATAGAAAGGTTTCATCCGATTATTCTCAAGCTAGGGAAAGGATTACTTCTAAATCCCAGATTCTTAGATTACCTTTTGGACCCAAAAGATATCTTCGTAAGGAATTATTATGGCCTTATTTAGATGATTTAGCAGACCGATTAATACACACCTTGCAAGACCATGAAAGATTGCCTGATTGGATTCATGCTCATTATGCTGATGCAGGATACGTAGCCTCATTAGTTTGTAATCGTTTAGGTATTCCATTTGTCTTTACAGGTCATTCATTAGGAAGAGAGAAGAAGAGGCGCTTGCTTCAATCGGGGATGGATCATCAACAGATCGAAAACATCTATTCAATTGGTCGACGTATTGAAGCTGAGGAATTGGCTTTATCTCAAGCTAATTTGGTTGTAACAAGTACTTTGCAAGAAACCAAATCACAATATGCTCGATATAGAAATTTTGTAGAAAAACAAGCACAAACAATTCCTCCAGGTGTTGATTTAAAACGTTTTAATAATCAAGAGTTATCTTCTTCACAGTTTTCTGAGACCTCAGCATTATTTTCTTCTTTTTTAGTTAACCCTGAGCTACCTCCTTTGTTAACAATTTCCAGAGCAGTTAGAAGAAAAAATATTCCTGCGTTAATAGAGGCTTTTGGCCGTTCTTCATTATTAAAAGAGCGATATAACCTTGTCTTAGTTCTTGGAACTAGGAGTGACTTATCTCAATTAGATAAGCAACAAAAGGAAGTTTTTCAACAGATTTTTGAATTAATTGATCGATATAATCTATATGGGAAAGTAGCTTATCCTAAATTTCATCGACGCGATCAAATTGCCTATATTTATAGATGGGCAGCTCAGTTAAAGGGTTTATTTGTGAATCCTGCATTGACAGAACCTTTTGGATTAACATTGTTGGAAGCAGCTGCTTCTGGGCTGCCTATTGTTTCTACAGATGATGGTGGCCCCAGTGATATTTTATCTAAATGTCAAAATGGATTATTAGCAGATGTTACAGACTTAGATTCTCTTAAGCAAGTTCTAGAAAAAGCTTCTGTAAATAATAAAAATTGGAATTTGTGGAGAAACAATGGTATTGAACGAACACAAAAATATTTCAGTTGGCATTCTCATGTAGAAAGATATTTATCTTTGATGACAAATCAATTTGACATTAATAACACTCATAAATTGGCTAAAGTTATTCATTTGTCTGGTATTAAAGCAAGTTGAAGGAAAGTTGATTCTTCAGTTATAAAGCCCCATTCGTTAAAAATATTTGCATTGGTATGAGTAATTATTTTTTTGTCTTTTTTTCTTTCTAAAGAAAAACCTGCTTTTGCCAATTTTCGCATTATTTTTGCAGATTCTTCAAAACGATAGGCCATTGCATCTAGAGATTCACAATCTTTAGTGAGACCAGTTTCTTTCCAGGTGAAATAGCCCATAGTAATTTTATTTAGATTCTTGATCGTAGTATCAAACCTAGGCAGACTAAGAAAATTGAAACTAGCCAAAAACTTTTAACTATTTCTAATTCTTTTTTATTCTTTAGTTCGAAATGATGGTGTAGAGGAGCCATCGCAAAAATTCTATAACCTTGACCGTTTAATCGCTTTGAGATTTTGTACACACCTACTTGAATAATTACTGAAATAGCTTCTGCAACAAAGACTCCACCCATTATTAATAAAGACCAAAGACTATTTGTTATAAGTGCGATTCCTGTTAATGCACCACCGATTGCAAGTGAACCTGCATCCCCCATAAATATTCTTGCAGGATTTCTATTATGCATAAGAAATCCTAATAAAGTTCCTGCTAATGCTATTGCAAAACGGGCGAATGAGTAGTCTTGCATTTCTCCTCTAAGTATTAATTCAATCGCTAATCCTGTGAAGACTATTGCTCCACAGCCACTTGCTAATCCGTCTAAACCATCAGTTAAGTTTGTAGCATTACTTTCTGCAATTAAAGTGAATAAAGCTATAGGCCAAATTAGAAAACTTAAATTAATCGAATTCTGAGAGAATAGCAATATATTGGAATCAAGCCACCCTTGCGTAGATATAAAATAAATAAAAATTATTCCCATGATAGTTTGTAAAAATATTTTTTCTATGGGAGTTAAGCCTTTGTTTTTATTCAATGTTAAACTACGCCAATCATCTATTAGACCAATACTCATATATCCTAAAGTAAGGAAGCTAATTGCTAACAGTTTGCCTTGAGATAAGTTGTTTAAATTTGCTAGATTACCAATAATTATTCCGATTGGAATTATTAAAATTCCCCCCATTGTAGGAGTTCCTGACTTCTCATGATGTTTTTTTGGACCTTCTATTCTAATAATTTGATGTAACTTTATTTTTTCTAATTTTGGGATAATTAATTGTATTATAAGTGTAGATATGATGAATGATATTAATAATGGTATAAACAAAACACTGCTTTTCAAGAATATATCTATACTTAAGCATATGCTGCAAAGAAGTATTATTAATAGAATATAACTTTTCTCGCTTGATTTTAAAGCGCGGACTATTTTTATTTTTTCCTTTTTAATTATTCTTCCCAATCGTCTTCAGTTGGTTCTTCTTCTGTTTTATAATCTTCCTTTTCGCCCATTAGTGCTGATAATTCTTCTTCTTCTACAGTGCTAACTTCTTGAATAGCTGATACATCATCGGAGATAAGCCTGCCACTAGTTTCAAGCCAGCTTAAAAGGTCAGGCTCTTCTCTGAGTGGCAAAACGGGCGCAGGATCTTGCCTGTGATAACGAGTGAGTGCAGGATTGATTGTATCGAGTGTGCTCATCAAAAACTTTTTTCTCGTTCTAATAAGATAATGCATTATGAGATGATTTTCTTGTTTTGGCTTATAAGATTCCATTAATTGCTTTGACTTGGGCTTTTGCCCTTTTAGTTAGTTGGTTGTTCCGTGTTTGGGGTATTAATCATCCTGATCCTTTTGAAATTAGACTCTGGATAGTTTTTGGTTTGCTTTTTGGGCCTTCACTTTTTCTATTTTTTTATTTAGCATTAACTTTTCGTCAAAACTAGGTTTTATCTTTAGGAGCTATTGGTTAATGGGAAATTTTCGCAAAGTTATTCTTGCTTATTCTGGTGGAGTCGATACTAGTGCTTGCATTCCTTATTTAAAAAATGAATGCGGTATTGAGGAGGTTATTGCCTTTGCAGCAGATTTAGGACAAGGCGAGGAATTAGGTCCTATTCGTGAAAAAGCTTTATTGGCAGGTGCTAAAGAATCTTTAGTTGATGATTTGATTGAGCCCTTTATCAAAGATTTTGCATTTCCTGCAATTAGAGCAAATGCATTATATGAAGGCAAATATCCTTTATCTACAGCATTAGCAAGGCCTTTAATTGCAAAAAGATTGGTTGATATAGCAATCGAAAGAGATGCAGGAGCAGTTGCTCATGGTTGTACTGGTAAGGGCAATGATCAAGTTCGTTTTGATTTAGCGATAGCTTCACTGGCTCCACAGTTACGCATTTTCACTCCTGCTAGAGAATGGTCAATGAGTAGAGAAGAGCTAATTGTTTACGGAGAAAAATATGGAATTCCAGCTCCTGTTACTAAAAAGTCGCCATTTTCTATTGATTTAAACCTCTTAGGTAGAAGTATTGAAGCTGGTCCATTAGAGGATCCATTTTTAGCTCCTCCTGAAGAAGTCTTTCAATTGACTTCATCTAAGGAAGAAGCTCCTGAGGAACCCCAAGAATTAGAAATTTTCTTTCAGAATGGGAATCCCATTGCTATTGATGACGAAGCATTGGATCCTGTGCGCCTTATTAGGAAAGTAAACTCTTTAGCCGGTCTGCATGGAATAGGACGAATTGACATGATTGAAAATCGAGTAGTTGGTATTAAAAGTAGAGAAATTTATGAAACTCCTGGTTTGCTGTTATTAATTAAAACGCATCAAGAATTAGAAAGTTTGACTTTGTCAGCAGAAGTTTTACGTACTAAAGCTACTCTAGAAAGACAATGGGCAGATTTAGTTTATCAGGGCTTTTGGTTTAGCCCTTTAAAAGATGCCTTAGATGCTTTTATTGATAGTACGCAAAGTGATGTGAATGGATCAGTTAAGGTTCAATTATATAAAGGTAGCCTTACAATTTTAGGAAGACAGTCTTCGACTAATAGTTTATATTTACCTGATATATGTACTTATGGTTCAGATGATAAGTTTGACCATTCCTCAGCTAAAGGATTTATTTATATATGGGGTTTGGCTAATCGTCTCTGGGCTTCAGTAAATAAGAAAAAATAGTTTGCCTTTTTTCATTAATTACCTTTACTTAGTTTCTTCTTGTTTAGTTTCTTCTTGTTTAGTTTCTTCTTGTTTAGTTTCTGAATCTTTTTCTTTTTTGACTGAGGGATCTACTTTTTCATTATTTTCTTTTTTTTCTTCTAATTCTTTGTCATTTTTGTTTGACTTAGACTCTGCATCTTGAGGTTTTGTGTTTTTCTTTGTAGGAATTGGGCCATATTGCTTTACAGTTAAATATCTTATTACGTCTTCACTTAGCCTCATGGCCTTTTCTAGAGTTTCTATATTTTCTCCTGGACCTGTATGACTTAGTTGAACATAAACACCTTCTTTATGCTTACCAATTGTATAGGCAAGTCTCCGCTTTCCTCGCATTTGATTGTCTATAACTTTAGACTTTGCTTTCTCTAGCACTTCACTATATTTTTTTAAATGGTTTTCAACTTCGTCCTCAGGTATATCTGGGCGAAGGATATACATGGTTTCGTAGTAAGTTGGCTCTGACATGAAAAATTTTCCGGCTAGGACTATATTGGCTCATAATTAAATGAGCGTCGGATCTTTCATCCTATACCTTTATGGTTATTTCTTCAAACTTGTATTCTTGCTGCATTGCTGATTCCAGGTAGATCAGGTTCGATACCTCTGGAGCACTGAATTACTGCAAAAATTATTATTGATAAAGAACTTATAAATATAATATTAGAAATTGTTTGCATGAATAATACATATTCTAATAGCTTTATCATAATATTATACCCGTAGTTTATTATTATTAACGCTATATTAATTAAAAGAGCTTGCATGGTATTAAATCTTATAAAGATCGATACTTTAGGATTTTGAGCTATAGCTAAAAGAAGAATTATAAATAGGATAAAGCTACCAAAAGGCAATATATTTTGAATATAGAATATTGGAATAGTTGGATAAATTAGCAACTTAGAGATGGGAAAATTTATGAAGAAATCTCGTCCAAACACAATAGCATAACTCCAAGGTAGCATATAGATAAATATGCTGATTATTCTTTCCTTTATTGAAATCATAGCTTTTTATTGAGCAATTCTTTGTGTGCTGCTTCTCTCATTATATCAATTGGCATTTCTTCTATTCCACTCCATAATCTTAATGATGATGCACCTTGTTGAATTAGCATTTCAAGACCGTCAATTCTTTTGCATCCATATTGGGTGGTTAGTTTTAACCATTCAGTAGGTCTAGGTGTATAGATTAAATCATATAAAATAGTATCTTTTTTTAGATTATTCCATATTTCTCGCCCTAGTGGTATTTGTTGGATATTATTATCGATTGATTTATTTGTCATGCCTATAGGTGTAGCATTTATTATTAAATTAGATTCATTGATATAATGTTTTAATGATAAATTATCTTTGGTTATTCCATTTATATTTGTTTTTTGATTAATATTTGGCCGGATTATGTTTAAAAATTTCATTAAGGATTCATTACTTCGACTTATACAAGTTATTGTTCCTAAACCTAATAAGTCTAATCCTTTAGCAACCGCCTTCGCACTTCCTCCAGTTCCTATAATTAATGCTTTTTTCTTAGCCCAATTTTTTTCATATAATAAAGGAGCTATAAAGCCATCAACGTCTGTATTAAAACCTGACCAACCATCATTATCATTTGGAACTAAAGTATTAACAGCTTCTATATTTTTTGAAAAATTATTTATATGTGTACAACAATTCATAGCCTGACTTTTATATGGAATTGTTATATTTAGTCCTTTGCAATTGATTTTTCTTAGTCCTTTCACTACTAACTCAAAATGTATTTCTTTGGATGGAATTGCTAAGTAACACCAATTTAAATTTAGCTCTAATAGTGCAGCATTATGAATCACTGGAGAAAGAGAATGATTCACAGGGTCCCCAAGTACCCCTACAAGGCTTGTGTCTCCATTAATGGTTTTGTGTTTGTTTGGTTCCATATTTTAAGAGTAGTTTAGCGGTCTGTTCGGGAACCACACCTCGCCTCTAAGTGGTTTAACTGCCGAGGATGTCTCTATTAATTAAAGACATTATTTTAGGAGCAGGAGTCCAATGGGGAAGGTTGTAGGAATTGATCTCGGTACAACTAATAGTTGCGTTGCTGTAATGGAGGGTGGCAAACCCACAGTAATTGCAAATGCTGAGGGTTTTCGTACAACTCCTTCTGTGGTTGCTTATACAAAAAATCAAGACCAATTAGTTGGTCAGATTGCTAAGCGACAAGCTGTTATGAATCCAGAAAATACTTTTTATTCATCAAAACGGTTTGTGGGAAGAAGAGTGGATGAGGTTAATGAAGAATCTAAAGAAGTCAGTTATGGAGTAGAAAAGTCAGGATCTAATGTCAAGCTAAAATGTCCGGTTTTAGACAAGCAATTTTCTCCTGAAGAAGTGAGTGCTCAAGTTTTGCGAAAGCTTTCAGAAGATGCAGGAAAATACTTAGGTGAAACGGTTACTCAAGCCGTGATTACTGTTCCTGCATATTTTAATGACTCACAGCGTCAAGCTACTAAAGATGCAGGAAAGATTGCTGGTTTAGAAGTTCTTAGAATCATTAATGAGCCAACTGCTGCTGCACTTGCTTATGGTTTAGATAAAAAAAGTAATGAACGTATTTTAGTTTTTGATTTGGGTGGTGGAACTTTTGATGTATCGGTGTTGGAAGTTGGAGATGGTGTTTTTGAAGTTTTGTCTACTTCTGGAGATACACATCTGGGAGGAGACGATTTTGACAAAGTTATTGTTGATCATTTAGCTGCAACGTTTAAAACAAATGAAGGGATTGACCTGAGACAGGACAAACAAGCCCTCCAGCGCCTAACAGAAGCTGCAGAAAAGGCAAAGATTGAGTTATCTAATGCTACGCAAAGTGAAATTAATCTTCCTTTTATTACTGCCACACCAGAAGGCCCTAAGCATTTAGATTTAACACTTACGAGAGCAAAATTTGAAGAACTGGCTTCTGATTTGATAGATAGATGTCGAGTTCCTGTGGAACAAGCTCTGAAAGATGCAAAGTTATCGACAGGAGAGATTGATGAAATTGTTATGGTTGGTGGATCAACAAGGATGCCTTCTGTAAAAGAATTAGTTAAGAGAGTAACTGGCAAGGATCCTAATCAAACAGTTAACCCTGATGAAGTTGTTGCTGTTGGTGCTGCTATACAAGGAGGCGTTTTAGCTGGTGAAGTTAAAGATATTTTGCTACTAGATGTCACACCTCTTTCTTTAGGAGTTGAAACTTTGGGAGGTGTTATGACGAAAATGATTACTAGAAACACAACTGTTCCTACTAAAAAAACAGAGACTTATTCGACAGCGGTTGATGGCCAAACTAATGTTGAAATTCATGTTTTACAAGGCGAAAGAGAAATGGCATCTGACAATAAAAGTCTTGGAACTTTTCGTTTAGATGGCATTCCTCCTTCTCCTCGTGGAGTTCCACAAATTGAGGTTACTTTTGATATTGATGCGAATGGAATTTTAAGTGTAACTGCAAAAGATAAAGGCAGCGGTAAAGAACAGAGTATCTCCATTACAGGAGCATCAACTTTATCCGATAATGAAGTTGAGAAAATGGTTAAAGATGCAGAAAATAATGCTTCTGTTGATAAAGAAAAGCGCGAACGAATTGATATTAAAAATCAAGCAGAAACTCTTGTATATCAATCAGAAAAACAACTGACAGAATTAGGAGATAAGGTTGATAAAGATGCAAAAGCAAAAGTAGAAGAGAAACGTATTCAATTAAAAGAAGCTACAGAAAAAGATGATTTTGAAACGATGAAAACTTTATTAGAAGATTTACAGAAAGAACTATATACTTTAGGAGCCTCTGTTTATCAACAAGCTAATGCTGCCTCTCAGGCAGCTGATGGTTCATCAGGGCAAGATTCTAATAATTCTTCTCAGAGTAATGATGATGTAATTGATGCTGAATTTACTGAAACAAAGTAAAAGTAATTAGGGGACATTTTCTATTTGGCTGAGTACCCATTCAGCACATGCTGGAGCTAAGAGAATTCCATTTCTATAATGGGCTGCATTAATAATTAATCCTTTTTCTAATACTTCTAAGACAGGAGCTGGTCGGTTTTTAGGTTTTGCTCTGACTCCAAACCAATGATTACTTATTTGTGCAGTTTTTATCCAGTGAGGAGCAATGCCATTCATTTTTAGCATTTCTTCGAGATGGATTTCGCTGGGCTTTATTCCAGGTTCAATTGTTGCTCCCATCAGAAGCTTATTTTTTGTTTGAGGAATTAAAGCTACTCCATTACTTATAAGTACACTTGGCCATTCATTCCAATCCCCACTTACTTCTTTAATATTAAGTTCTAGTCCTTGTCCAAGTATAGGCTCTAGAGGTATTTTATAACCAAATTTTTTTAATAAATGCTCACTCCCTAAAGCTGCACAAATAATAACTATATCTTTTTGAAATTTTTTATCATTATCCAAATGAATATTCCATATAACTTGATTATTGGTTAATTGCCTTGTTAAGAAAGAAACATTTTTATTTACACTAACTACTTTCAACTTTTTTAAATAAATAAAAAGATTATATAGTAATTTTAATGGATTAATTCTTCCATCTTTTTCTGAAATCAGTCCTCCATATAGATTAGTTGGCCAAATTCTTTCTTGAGGACCTTTGTCATTTTTATCTAATACTTTTAGTCCTAAGTCAAATCTTTTATCTGCTAAACCTTTCATTAACTCTGCTTCTTTATATGAAGTTGCTAATTGAATTAATGGTGTTTCTATATTGAATGAATATTTTGATGTAGAGATCTCTCGAATTAAATTTGGCCATAATGCCATGCTTCGCTGTCTCAGCTTCCAGCTTCGACCTGATGATCTTCGAAAGATATTGCCCATAATTATTCCTAATGAAGCTTTAGTACCTGTTAATGAATTAGTGGTTAATATTGGTTGGTTTAGCTCAGGATCAAAGATATGAATATTGTGACCTGCTTTTGCTAAATAAAAAGCAGTTGTAGCACCAATGACTCCACCTCCTATGATTCCAATATCTTTGCAATTTGGATTATGATTTTTAATCATGTTTGTTTAGTGCTTTATTCTTGATGTTGATGTAGTTATTAGTTGTTATAAATAGATAATGAGTTCATTTTAATTTCTTGGCTTTAACAAGTGTCGTTTTGCAGTTTATATGTCCTGATCGTTCCGGACTTGTCAGTGAATTGTCAGGTTGGATAGCGAAGAATAATGGAAATATTCGCCATGCTGATCATCATACAGATGAAGGTGCTGGATTATTTTTGAGTAGACTCGAATGGGACTTGCAAGGTTTTAATGTTCCTAGATTATCTATAAAAAAAGAAATTGATGATTTAGCATCTTTTTTAGGTGGTACCGCCAAAGTATATTTTTCTGATGAGCACCCTAGAGTTGCAATTTTTGTGAGTCGGCAAAGTCATTGCCTTGTTGACTTACTTTGGCGTGTGAATAATCAAGAAATGAACATGTCTGTACCTTTGATTATCTCTAACCATAAGGATTTAGAGAAGATTTGCAGACAATTTTGTGTTGACTTTAAATTTATATCTATAAATAAAGAAAATAAATTAGAATCGGAAAAAATTATTTTAGATACACTATTTGATTATAAAATTGATTTAATCGTCTTAGCAAAATATATGCAAATTCTCAGTGGAGAATTTCTTAAATTATTTCCAAACATTATTAATATACATCATTCTTTTTTACCTGCTTTTAAAGGTGCTAAGCCTTACCATAGAGCATGGCAACGTGGTGTTAAGTTAATTGGTGCAACTGCTCATTATGTTACTGAAGATTTAGATGATGGGCCAATAATTGCTCAAACCATTGCACATATTAGTCATCGTGATGAGGTCGAAGACCTCATTCGGAAGGGTAGAGATACTGAGCGAATGGCACTTTCTCAAGCTTTGCGATTACATTTGTGTAGACAGGTTATTATTTATCAAGGGCGCACTGCTATTTTTGCATGAAAAATATTTCTTTTTCTAAGATCTTCAATCTTTATCAAATAGATAAAATTGGATTAAATTGTTTTCACATTGGTTTATTATTTTTAGCATCTAGTGCATTTATATCAGCGATATTTTTATTATTTTCTTTGATTATATCTAGTTCTCACAGATTTAATGTCTATTTACATGATAAATGGAATTATCCATTACTCATAGCAGCTTTTTTAATGGTATTAGGTTGTTTTAGGGCATATTCTGGTTGGCTTGCTTGGATTGGGCTTGTCAATTGGATTCCATTTTTTTGGTGCTTTTGGGGGTTCCAACCATACCTTTTATCTGTTGATAATAGAAGGAAAGCCAGTCTTTTGTTGCTAGCAGGAAGTGTGCCTGTTGTTGTTACTGGATTAGGGCAAGTATGGCTTGGATGGAGTGGCCCTTGGGTTGCTTTGAATGGCTTAATTATTTGGTTTGTTGCTCCTGGTGGCCAACCTTTAGGCCGTTTGTCTGGCTTATTTAATTATGCAAATATCACTGGTGCATGGTTGGCTTTCGTTTGGCCAATTGCGTTGGCATTTTTATTACAACCTTCGCTCAATTGGGTAAAAAGGGGAGTTGCTTTTTTATTTGGCATGTCAATTTGTATTGCATTGATATTAACTAATTCTAGAAACGCTTGGGGTGGCATGGTTTTATCCATTCCTTTTGTATTAGGTTCTGCTACTTGGTTTTGGCTTATTCCTTTATTGTTTACGTTATTATTGCCAGTTGTTTTTGCTGTTTTGCCAATAGTTCCTTTTGAATTGCAATTGTTTGCTAGAAAAATAGTCCCAGAAGGAATATGGACACGGTTAGCAGATATCTCTCTTTCTTCAAATGGTTCACGGCCTTTAGAGACTACTAGAATTTTTCAATGGAAAGAAGCGATTAATTTATTTTTTCAAAAGCCTTGGTTTGGATATGGAGCAGCTGCTTTCTCCATTATTTATCCACTGAGACAAGGTATTTGGCATGGACATGCTCATAATTTGCCCCTTGAGCTAGTTGTTGCGCATGGTTTGCCAGTGGCAATTCTGTTGGTCAGCATGATATTAGTCCTTTTAATTATCTCTTTTAAAAAATGCTTTTTAACGGTATATCACGATAGACAGAGCGTATTTGATAGGGCTTGGTGGGCTGCTACTTTTACGCTTGTCTTTTTACATGCTTCCGATATGCCTATGTTTGATAGCCGTATTAATCTCGCTGGATGGATCTTCTTGTCAGGATTGCGCTGTTTAATAACTCCTAAAGCTCCAAAGCCTTCTTTTGATGATTAATTAGCTGTTTTGACTGCAAAGGTCCTAGCAGATGCGCCCAAGGTAAAACTTGTTCATGATCCCATTGACTATGAATTACATCTTCCCATGAAGGCAGTTGTTCTTTTGATTTTGAGTTGGTGTTTTTTTCTTGAATAATTTTGTATGCTTGCTTCCATCCTCCCAGACTATTGTGTGAACCACGTACTAATGGAATTACCTGGGCTAATCTTCTATCGCTACGTGAGATAAGAGCTTGAATAATACTCCAGCCATAGCTTTCTGGCCGGAATTGTATCCCCTTTGGTTTTAAATATTTTGTCAGTTTTTTTAGTCTATTTTTTGCTTCTGCTCGTACTCCAAACCATTGGAATGGGGTATGTGCTTTAGGAACAAACGTGCTAACACCAAAAGTGATTCGAAGGCCAGGATTTTGATCTTTTAGTTTTATTAATAATTTGATAGTCGCTTCAATATCGTCTTCATTTTCTTGGGGTAAGCCAACCATGCCATAAAGCTTGAGACCCTTTAGACCTCCTTCTTTTGCATATTTAGCAGCTGTCAATATTTCTTCCTCAGTTATTTTTTTATTGATTATGTCTCTAATTTTTTCACTACCACTTTCTATTGCAATTGTGATTGATTTACTATTACGTCGAGATAGTAATTTAGTTAGCTTGGGATTAACTGTTGTTGCACGGACAGAGCTTAAACTTAGTCTCATATCATTAAAATGGTCGTTATTTAACCAATCTATTAATTCTTCAAATTCTGGATGTTGTGTCACAGAAGCGCCTAGCAACCCTATACGTTTAGTTATTGCAAAACCTTTTTCTATGGCTGGAATGAGACTTCCCTCTACTGAAGAAGTTCGAAAAGGGAGATTAAGATAGCTTGCTAAACAAAATCTACATAACTCTGGGCAACTTCGAACTACTTCTACCATATGTATGTTTGGCCATGCGGCATCAGGTGTAATAACAGTTGAATGGCTTAATGTATTTTGTTTCCATGTTTGTTTAGTAATTGTTTCTGGAATTTCATGAGTTATTGGTTTAATTGTTAGAAGTTTGCCATTATTGTCGTATTGGGGTTGATAAAAAATGGGTATGTAAATTCCTGGTATTTGTGCAAGTTCTTTTAACTTATTAAACCGGGATAGATCCTTGATTGTATTCATTTTATTGATAAATGTCGGCATTAGATTTTCTCCATCACCCAAGAGAACTACATCTAAAAACGGAGCAAATGGCTCTGGATTTGCTGTTAGTACTTGCCCACCACCAAATACTATTGGATCTTGATCTGATCTTTCATTACTCCAAATAGGAATTTTGTTTTTTTCTAATAGATCAAGTAATACTGGACCATCTAATTCCCAACTAAGTGAAATCCCAAATAAATCATTACTTCGATGAGGTATATCACTTTGATCGGTAAATAGTCTTCTAACATCTACATCTTTTCGTTGGGCAAGTGTTGCCCAAATAATTTGATACCCAAGACTAGTAATTCCTATTGCATATTTATTTGGGAAAGCCAATGTGATTCTAAGAGCATTGCTCTCAGGAACATTTGGCTTAAAAAGAAGAGTTTCTTTTTTCAGAATTAAGTGATAGGTAATGATGGGTTCTGCATTTGTTCATTTGCTTCTACTTTAATTTGCCTTTCATATATTGATTCCTCATTAAATAGTCGAGCTATTAAAAAACTAGCAATACAAGCAATTAAAACAGGTTTGAGCATTAGCAAATCTTTTGTCAGAGCAAATGCAAGAAACATTGCTGTAATTGGTGTTCTTGAGCATGCAGATACAAATGCACCCATGCCTGCAAAAATATATGTACTTGGTACATGGCCTGTTAATAATTCTACCCAATTTCCACATGCTAACCCTATGCATCCACCTAATGTAAGCATTGGAAAAAACAAACCTCCTGGGGCACCTGATGCAGCAGCAAGTCCTGTACTAATGAACAAAACAACAAAAGTACCCAAAGCCAAAGAAATGTTTGCATTGCCTACTGCGATTAAATTTTGCAATTCTCCTACATGGTGAAATTCTTCTGGAAGAAATGAATAAAAGATGCCTAATATCAATCCACTCATGGACATCCTAAAAATTAATTTATTTTTAAACCATCTATTTCCATTTCGTTGCATTACTAAAACATATTGACAATACAATTCAGCTAGGATTCCTACAATTATACCTAAAGCAATAAGATATCCAAAGTCAATAGGGAGAAAGTGTATGAGAGGTGTATATTCTCGCTCAATAGAAAAACCTAGGCTTTGATCAAAACCTCCTGTATGGTTTGTAAGTCCAAAGTTTTGCAGTACATCTGCCCATGTATCAGCCCAGAATGTTGTTATAACAACTAATAGAAGTACTACCGGTCTTGCAGAGTTGAGTAATTCTTCAATGGCATAAATAAAGCCTCCGATTGGCGCACTAAAAATTGCTGCAATTCCTGCACCACCACCTGCAGCAACAATTACACGCCTAAAAGCTCTAGGAGCTTTCAGCCATTCAGCCATTTGCCATGCCACAGATCCTCCCATTTGTACAGCTGGCCCTTCAGGACCAAGAGGAAAACCACTACCGATTGCAATGATTCCCGATATTAATTTTACTAAGCCAACTCTTAATCCCATTGGCACCTGTCTATGTCGAAGATACGCCATGATATGCGTTACTCCTGATCCTCCGGCTGCAGGTGCAAACTTCGTGATTATCGATCCTGATAGTAGTCCTCCTAGACCTCCTAATATTGGTAAAACCATCCATGATGGCTGTTGTTTGAGAAGATTTAATCGCCAGACGTCTAAGGTATGAATTCCTGCTTTAAACAATACTCCTGTTAACGCTGCCCCTAGACCTGTAAGTATTAAAGCTAGTACAACAACCAGCCATCGTTGACGTAATAATCTTCTAATGCTTTTGCTCGAGTTGATTTGTAGATTAGTATTTTGCATTAGATTATTGAACAGTAGAATTTAAAAATTCTTTTTGAACTTCTAGACTAATAATCTGACCTTTTTGTTCAAAGTCCTTAATCTCATTAAAATTAAGATATTTATATAATGTTTCGGATAGTGGATTGATTTTTGTTGCCGCTATTTCTTTATATTCGATTACTGTTGGGATACGTCCTAGAAGAGCGCATACTGCCGCTAATTCTGCACTGCCTAAAAACACCTGAGCTCCTTTACCAAGTCTATTATTAAAGTTTCTAGTACTTGTAGAGAATACAGTTGTATTGTCTTCTACTCTTGCTTGGTTTCCCATGCATAGTGAACAGCCAGGCATTTCCATTCTGCTTCCAGCATCCTCAAAAATTTTGTAATACCCTTCTTCTTTTAAAACTTCTTCGTCCATACGGGTAGGTGGACAAATCCAAAGTCTTGCATTAATCATTCCAGCATTTTCTAGGATTTTTGCAGCAGCTCTATAATGTCCAATATTTGTCATACATGAACCTATAAACACTTCTTGGATAGGTGTACCTGCAACTTGACTCAGAATTTTTACATTGTCAGGATCATTTGGACATGCCAATACTGGTTCTAGTAATTCATCTAGGTTAATGTCTATTGTATCCGAATAAACTGCATTCGAATCTGCTTTGATTAGATTTGGTTCTTTTAACCATTTTTCCATTTCTGTAATACGTCTACCTAAAGTTCGTGCATCTTTGTATCCTCTAGCAATCATATTTTTTAGTAATGAAATATTACTAGTAATATATTCAGAAATGGTTTCTTGAGAAAGTTGAATTGAACAGCCAGCACATGACCTTTCAGCGCTTGCATCAGTTAATTCAAAAGCTTGTTCGAGCTTAAGATTTGGCAACCCTTCTATTTCCATAATCTTGCCGTTAAAGACATTGATTTTATTTTCTTTGCCTACTGTTAATAATCCTTTTTGAATTGCTATTAAAGGAATGGCATTGACTACATCCCTTAATGTAATTCCCGCTTGAAGATTACCTTTGAATTGAACTAATACTGACTCTGGCATATCAAGTGGCATTGCACCAATAGCAGCGGCAAATGCAACTATTCCAGATCCTCCTGGAAAGGAAATACCTAGTGGAAATCTTGTATGGCTATCTCCACCAGTTCCTACTGTGTCAGGTAGAAGCATTCTGTTTAGCCAACTATGGATAATCCCATCACCTGGTTTGAGTGCTACTCCTCCTCTTTCAGCAAAAAAATCAGGTAATTCTTTTTGGGTCTTAATATCTACTGGTTTAGGATATGCTGCTGTATGGCAAAAGCTTTGCATAACTAAATCTGCTGAGAAGCCAAGACATGCGAGTTCTTTCATTTCATCTCTTGTCATTGGCCCAGTTGTATCTTGGCTACCAACTGTTGTCATAATTGGCTCACAATTTGTACCAGGTTTGATACCAGGCAAACCACAAGCTTTGCCTACAATTTTTTGTGCTTGTGTAAACCCTATTGCACCTTCATTTTCTATTTTTCCTGGCCTAATAAAAACTATTGAAGGTGGTAACTTTAATTTTTCACGTACTTTGTCAGTTAGTGACCTTCCAATCATTAATGGGATGCGTCCACCTGCTTGTACTTCATCAAGTATTGTGGAAGGCTTTAAATTAAAGGAAGCTAATGGTTCTTTATTTGTTTCATCAGCTCTTGTAATAATTCCTTCATAAGGAAAGATTGTAATTACATCGCCAGTTGCTAATTGACTAACATCACATTCTATAGGTAATGCGCCTGAATCTTCGGCTGTATTGAAAAAAATAGGTGCAATTTTTCCACCAATAATTATTCCTCCAGATCGCTTATTAGGAACATATGGAATATCTTTTCCAATATGCCAAAGCACAGAGTTTATAGCAGACTTTCTAGAGCTTCCTGTTCCTACTACATCGCCTACGTAGGCAAGAGGATGTCCTTTTTCTTTTAATGAAAGAATTGTTTGAAGACCTTCAGGGACTCTAGTTTCAAGCATGGCAAGTGCATGCAATGGTATATCAGGTCTAGTAGTTGCATGTGTTGCTGGTGAAAGGTCGTCGGTATTGGTTTCCCCCTCTACTTTGAATACAGTGACAGTAATTGCTTTTGGTAATTTTGCTTTACTAGTGAACCACTCTGCTTCTGCCCAGCTTTGTACAATTTGTTTTGCAAAGGCATTATTGCTTTCTGCCAGCTCCATTACATCATTGAGTGCATCGTAGATTAATAATGTGTTGCTGAGACTTTCAGCAGCAATACTTGCTATTTCTTTGTTTTTATTACTTAGTAATTGAATTAGCGCCGAAACATTGTATCCACCCATCATTGTTCCTAAAAGCCTTGTTGATTCATTAGAGTTGATATAAGGGCTGACAACTGTTCCTTGAGCTACTGAGCTAAGCCAGGTGGCTTTTATATAAGAAGCTTTATCGACGCCTGGAGGAACTCGATTTTTCAGTAGATTTAATAAAAAGTCTTTTTTGGTATCTATAACTGGTTTTTCTAATAATTCTGTTAGTTCATGTGTTTGTTCAGGATTTAACGGTAATGGAGGAATCCCTTGCAGTGATCTTGCTTCTGCTTCCTGCTGATAATTTTTAATCATTGGGTTCATTCCAGTTTCTTTCAAAGACAAGGGTTTTACTTTATTGTGTTTTTATATAATCTAATTTTGAGTGTAGATAGATGCAGAAATGCACATGTTCGTAATGTATGTAATTTCTATTTTCTTTAATCTTCTATGTATGAGGGGGTGATTAATGGTTTATTCAACAGATTTTAATATGGCTGATCAAACTTCTGATCTTCATATTGTGGAGACTAGACCTTTGCTTGCTCCTCTTTCACTCCATCGTGATTTACCACTGGATAAGTCCTCAGCAGAGCTTGTTTCTAAAACTCGACACAGAATTCAATCGATTCTTAAGGGAGAAGATTCTCGCTTATTGGTAATTGTGGGACCTTGCTCAGTTCATGATATGAATGCTGCTAAGGATTATGCAAATCAGTTGTTATTGTTGCGAAAACGTTTTTTTGAGAAGCTTGAAATAGTAATGCGGGTCTATTTTGAAAAACCTAGAACGACAACAGGATGGAAAGGACTGATCAATGATCCTCATTTAGATGGTTCTTATGATATGAATACTGGTTTAAGAAGAGCAAGATCGTTGCTTTTGCATTTAGCGCATTTAGGTCTACCTACCGCAACAGAATTATTGGACCCGGTTGTTCCTCAATACATTGCAGATTTAATTAGTTGGACAGCAATTGGTGCAAGGACTACTGAAAGTCAAACCCATAGGGAAATGGCTTCTGGCCTATCAATGCCAATTGGGTATAAGAATGGTACAGATGGGTCTATTTCTATTGCTATTAATGCAATGAAAGCTGCATCTAAACCACATCATTTTTTAGGCATTAATAGAGAAGGTAATGCATCAATTATTAGCACTACTGGTAATCCAGATGGTCATTTGGTTTTAAGGGGAGGTAGCCATGGGACTAATTATGACTCTGAGTCAGTCAGTCAAGTTGCTAAAGAGCTTTCTAATTCTGGTTCTATTGAGAAGGTTATGATTGACTGTAGTCATGGCAATTCAAACAAGGATTTTAGGAAGCAAGGTGATGTACTTCGAGAGGTTGCAAGCCAGGTTAGCAATGGTTCGCCTCATGTAATGGGAGTTATGATTGAAAGTCATTTAGTAGAAGGCAATCAAAAGATTCCAAAAGATTTATCCAATCTTGTGTATGGGCAAAGCATCACAGATGCTTGTATTGATTTACATTCAACTGAACAACTTCTTGAAGAGTTAGCTGGAGCAGTTGCCGTATAAAATTAGTGATTTATAAAATACTGCCAACATAAGGCAACACCTATTGGAACTGTGATATTGTCAATTCCTAATGGACTTATTTGCTCCAATATTACGGCAATAGATGTTATAATAAAAATATCTAACATAGATAAATTTATACCAGATAATTGATTAATACTGTATAAAACTATTCCTGTCCCTATTGCCATAGTAAAAGTTCCAACCATTGATTTTTTTTGGTTTAAAATCATCCAACTAGGAGATATTATTTTCCGACCAATTAACCCTGCCAAACCATCTCCAAATGCCATAACAAGAACACCTGCTGTAATAGCAGCAGCATTATTGGGCCAAAAGAAAATTAGTAATAGAGTAATGCTCAAACCATATGCAATTGTACCAAAACTTTTTCTGTCGATCGATTCAATTGAGGCGATGAATCTGAATTGGTAATTAATTAATAGCCCAATTGTAATAACAGTAGCTGCTGGAATTGCAATTTTTGAAGGAATATCTAACCACCATGCTAAAGGTATGATAGGCCCAGTTCCCATATGAACAATTTTACGACCTAATTCTTTTTCTTGAGGAAAAAGTTTTTTTAAACCAACGCTTAGACTCAAGATTGTACTTAACCATCCGATCAATATTAGACTTGAGTAGACGTTATTCAAACTATTTTAAGCTGCTTTTTGATGAGTAGTCATTACTCTCAATTTTAGAATAGCTTTTGCTTCTAGTTGCCGTACTCTTTCTCTAGAGACATTTATTTGTCTACCAATTTCTGCAAGGGTTAAAGGCTCTTCTCCATCAAGTCCAAATCTTAACCGCATAATTTTCTGCTCTCTTTCATTTAATTGTGATAACCACCCACCTAAATGTTCTTTTTGCATATTCCTATCCATTCCTTCCATAGGCTCATTAGAATTTGGATCAGGTATTAATTCCCCTAAGGTACTCCGATCTTCTTCACCTCTAGCATGTGAGTCTAGAGATGCACAGGGTGCACTCTGTGAAATTAGATCTTCTAAATCTTTAGGCTCCATGTCCAAGGCCTCTGCAAGTTCATTCCTGTTAGGCTGTCTTCCCAATCGATGAGTTAATTCTCTAGTAATTCGACGCATTTTTGATAATTTTTCGCTGATATGTATTGGAAGTCGAATAGTTCGAGCACTGTTGTCAATTGCACGAGTCATTCCTTGTCTTATCCACCAATATGCATACGTAGAAAATTTATAGCCCATTGCTGGGTCAAATTTGTCTACTGCTCTTTCTAGTCCAATTGCTCCTTCCTGGACTAAATCAAGTAGCTCTAAACCTTGATTTTGATATTTCTTAGCAACACTAACAACAAGTCTCAAGTTTGCGGCCATCATCCTATCTCTTGCACGTTTACCCATACGGATTTGATGGCGTTGGCGAGGTGAAATATTCTCTTTAGGAACATCTAACAATTCCTTCATTTTTTGAACATGATGAGCAAGCTCTATTTCTTCTGCAGCGGTTAGTAAAGGAACTCTCCCAATACTACTTAGATAAAATGCTATTGAATCAGTGCCTAATCGACCATTGGGCCGTCCACGACTATTGGAGTTGACCGTAGATGTCGACCTGTTTTGTTTCTGGTCTTTGGATGTGTTCGGCAGAACAACTGTTTCTGATGGTGATGCAGAATCACCTTTTACAGATTCCAGAGGGATCCCCATCACCCTGGCCTCCTATATTTATATTTAGAAAGAACTTAGCACTGTTATGGAAAATAACAGTGAATTACACAAATCTTTTTTATTAATTGCTTTAAATTGTTTAAAAAGGCACTTAATTAGGTATTAAGACCCATTAGCTTTCCATTTTAGGCTGGCTTAGAGGTGTATCTATTTTTCAGTAAAATTTTGCAAGTTAGTTTGTGCGCATAGGATTTCTTTCTTGTCTTTCTTTTTGATATATTTTCCATCATGTTGCATTTCCCAAGAGTCAACATTGTCTTCCAAATAAATATTTAAAAGGTTTTCCAGTTCTTTTTTTAAATTGGGCTGTTCTATTGGAGTAACTGCTTCTACTCTTCTATCTAAATTTCTTCGCATCCAATCTGCGCTTCCTATAAAAACTTCTGGATTGTTATCATTATAAAACCAAAATATGCGAGAGTGCTCTAGATATCTTCCTATAATGCTAATTACTTTAATATTTTCACTAAGACCTTTTTCTTGTGGGTATAAACAACACATGCCCCTAATAATTAGTTCTATTTTTACTCCTACTTCAGAAGCTTGATATAGTAATTTAATTATATTAGGGTCAACAAGAGCATTCATCTTTGCTTTGATTAGACCTTTTTTCCCATTCTTTACATTGTTAATTTCCCTATTTATTAGAAATTCTGTACCTTGTCGAAGTGATATTGGAGCTACTAATAATTTTCTATAGTGTTGTTGCTTTGAGTAGCCTGTTAAGTAATTAAAAAGCTCTACTAAATCTTGGCCTAATTCTTGTTCAATCGATAGTAATCCTAGATCCGTATATTGTTTAGCTGTCTTGGAATTATAGTTGCCTGTACCAATATGAAAATATGTACGCAATCGTTCTTTTTCTTTTCTTATAACCAAGGCTATTTTTGTATGTGTTTTTAAACCAAGTACACCATAAACAACATGAACACCAGATTTTTCAAGTTGTTTAGCCCATTGAATATTATTATCTTCGTCAAATCGTGCTTTTAATTCAACTAGGGCCATTACTTGTTTACCATTCTCGGATGCTCTTATAAGTGCGTTAATAATTTCTGAGTCTTTAGAAACTCTATAAAGAGTCATTTTTATTCCCATTACGAATGGATCATCTGCAGATTGTTGAATAAACTCTTCTACAGAACTGGTGAATTGATGATATGGGTGGTGCAGAAGTATGTCAGTTTTCCTAATTACAGAGAAAATATTTTGGAATTTATTTTGCTCAATTGATTTCGCCTCAATTAGGCGCTTTTGACTGTTTTTTAATAATGTATGTATACTGCCTTGTTTAGTTTTATATTGAAGTTTTGGATGATTGATTTTTGATAATTGAATTAATTCATCAAGTGCTAATAAGGATTTATTTTCATATAAATCTTTTTTGTCAATAGACATTCCTTCTAATAGCAATTCTAATATTATTTTGGGCATATTTTTAGAAACTTCTAGCCTTACTATTTCTCCTCCCATACGCCTTTTCCTGAGTCCTTCCTCTATAGCGATCATTAAATCATCTGCTTCTATGTCACGAAGCTCTAGGTCTGCATCTCTTGTAACGCGAAAAAAAGAAAACTCTTCAATATCCATACCAGGAAATAACATACTAAGATTTGCAGCTATTATCTCTTCAATAGGGACTGTGTAAAAGAATGGCTTAGTTTTCTTTTCACTTAATTCATTGGGAATAGTAATAAATCTATTCATTGTTTTTTGTGGTATTTTTACTCTTGAAAATTGCTTTTTTTTCGTATCTGGATCACAAACAATTACTGCAATATTTAAACTTAAATTGCTTACAAAAGGAAATGGGTGGGATTGATCTACAGCCAATGGCGTAAGAACAGGAAATATAGCTGTTTTGAAATAGTTATTAGCCCAATTTTGTTGGCGACAATTTAATTTTTTATAATCAACTATATAAATAGATTCTTTTTTTAAAGCATTTTTTAAGTAATTTTCATAGTGATCTTCTTGTTTTATTAGTATAGGAATCAGCTTTTCTCTTATCATTTTCAATTGTTCTTCAGGTGTTTTACCATCCTCACTTTGTTTATTGATATCAGCTTCAACTTGTGATTTTAGTGAAGCCACTCTTACCATAAAAAATTCGTCTAAATTATTACTAAAAATCGCACTGAATTTTGCTTGTTCTAATAGAGGTGTTTTTGGGTCTAATGCTTTTTCAAGCACTCTTGTATTGAAGTCGAGCCAACTTAACTCTCTATTTATATAGTCGTCTGTATGTTTTAATTTCTCAGCCATTTCCTTCTCTGATTTTCAATGAGGGTTAGTTTAATGAATGATTAATTCCCAATTATTTTTTAATAATAACATTTACTTAATCCCTTTTAGACTTTGTATCTTGTTCTTTCCGTAAGTGAGCGAGTTGATATTAATGCTATAACAACGATTAATAGAAGTGTCGTGCCATAGAAAGGACTTTTTGCTCCTAGCAAGTCATAACTGATCCCTGCAGTTGCTGCTCCTATGAAAGTGCCTAAACTTTGAAGTCCTTGCAAACTTCCAAGTATTGCTCCTTGATTACTTGCATTTAGCTTTCTAGAAATAAGAGCTCTAAGGCACGGAGTGACTAAACCTGTTCCTAGAGCAAGGATTGCTACAGCAGTAAACACTGTTGGAATAGCATTATTTTTATTAGCAATTGGTAAAAGTATGCACCCAACTATTACAAATCCAATTCCAGATAGAGTTAATTTTAATTCTCCAAACGTCTTTACTAATGGACCAATTAAGCCTCCTTGAACTATCATTGCAACAATTCCAACAACTACAAAGGTGAGACTTGCCATTTCTGGAGTCCAATGAAAAGATTGCTTTAAGTAAAGTACTAAAATTGCAGTAAATCCATTAAACGCCATAAAGAAGAGAAAGAATGCCAGGCATAGTCGACGTAAGGATGATTGTTGGAAAACCAAACTTAGTTGTGTAATTGGATTTAATTCTCTTTTTCTAGGTAATTTACTCCTTGCTGATTTTGGGTGTGTTTCAGGTAAAAACCATGTGACTAAGCTTAAATTCAACAATGCGAATCCAGTTGCTGCCCAAACAGGTAAATTAACATTATATTGTGCAAGAGTTGTTCCTAGGCCAGGTCCGAGTAAAAAGCCCAAGCCAAAAGCAACACCTATCAGTCCAAATGTCTTGGCACGATTTTCGGGAGTAGATATATCTGCTAGTATTGCCGTTGCAGTAGTTGCAGTACCACCACTGATTCCATCAATCACTCTTGCTAAAAATAAAAATAATAGAGGAATGCCCATTGTTGTCCCAGGAAGAATTTTTTCCCAATTCAAGCTAATTGTTATAGCAAAGAGACTTAGTCCTATTACAGATCCCGCTACACAGGCAATGATTATCGGTTTCCTCCCAAAGCGATCACTAAGTGCTCCAATTAACGGTGCGACAGCAAATTGTGATATTGCATAAGTACCCGCTAATAGACCTAAGGTACTACCACTATTTGTAAAACGATCTAGTAGAAAGGGGAGCAAGGGGAAAACGATAGTTTCCCCTAAGCGATCATTTAACAAAGTAATAAAAGCACTTAAAAGTGTAGGGACTTTAAGTTTGTGCAATGCAAAATTAGGCATAATGCTTTAACAATCCAATAAAGTGTGATTCATTATTAATTCATGTAAATCATTTGAATTTTACTCTGCAAATTAGACCGATTAGCAATGATGACATTGATGATATGAGGGAGGTCTATTTTGATGCTATCTATTCGCAGGGTTTATCTTTGTATACTAAAGAGCAAATCAAAGCATGGGCGTCATTGGCTTGGTTGCCAGGAGTTTTAGATCGACCGTTAAAAGAAGGTATAGGTTGGCTAGTCTGTGCTGAAAATAAGGTTGAAGCATTTGCAATTAGATATCCATCGAATCGTTTAGCTCTTCTTTATTGTCGTGGACGTTCTACAAGAAAAGGCTATGCAACTAATCTTCTTTTTAGGGTTGAAATGGATGCTTATAATGAGGGTATAAAAAAAATCTTTACAGAAGCCAGTTTGTTTAGTTACCCTTTATTTTTAAAGTCTGGTTGGAAGAAAAAATATTCTGAAAAGATTTTAATTGCAGGAGTTGTTTTTGATCGATATCGGATGGAAAAATCCTTGAATTATTAATTTCCTAACTTTATTCTTTACCCCACTCTATCAATTTGTTCAGAGTATTTTTTACTGAACCTGATTTGATAGCTTGCTCTGCTTTGTGTATGCCTTCAGAAATATTAGCTGTTAATCCAGAAATCCAGAAATATATCCCTGCATTCCATAATAGTGATTTATATAAAGGTCCTGTACCATCTTCTATCGCTGCAAAACAACTAGATCGCCATTTGTTTAGATTCATAAAATCACAGTCTTTCCCTTTAAGTGAATACTCTTCAGGATTAAGTTTTAAACGTGTCTTCTCTTTCATTTTAGAAAATGTAGATATTATTGTTCTACTTCTTGGAATATCTATACTTCCTTCTAAACCTTTAATCAGTAAAAAATTTTCTTCATTTAAAATATCAAATACTTGGACATGTCTTTTTTCAGTTGGCGAATGAACAAAACCTGAGATTATCATATGCTCACCTCTGTGAGCTGACCAAACTAATTCCATACTAGCTATTGGAGGTCTTTTACCAATCTCTTCTCTATAGTTAATAAGGCTATCTGCAATAGGAAAATGATTTGGTTGATAGATAAATGCTAAACCATACTTATCAAAACCTTCTTGTACTTTGTTTATATTTAACTCTCCTAGTTTGAGTCCAAGTTCATTAAATAATTCTTGAGTTGTAATTCCATACTTAACAGGCATTCTTCCTGAACCATGAAGAATAACTGGTTGTGATGCATCTATTAGTAATAACGAGGTTAATGGATATATGGGTGCTGTTTTATTTCTTCCATCAAATGGCATGCCAAATGAAAGTGGTCGGCATTTATTTTTGCCTGAATATATTTTTGGCCCTAGATTGTTATAGGTATCTATCATTCCAGCAAGTTCTATTGGTTCTGGCCGTCTAATACGGTGAGCAATCATAAATGCTCCAATTTGAGCAGGACTAGGATCACCTTGAAGCATTAGTTGGAGAGCATCTGCTGATTCTTCTCGTGTCATTCCTCGGCTAGTGTGTTCTCCACTACCTATTTTGCGTAAGTAGCTTTTGAAGCGTTCTTTATTGGCAGATGTTTTGTTCATGAACGATCGGCAGCTAGGGACTGTTTACTTAGTAGGGTCTGGCCCTGGAGACCCTGACTTGTTAACTGTTAAGGCATATAGGCTGCTTAGTCAATGCGATGTTCTTGTATATGATGCTTTAGTTCCTCATGAAATTCTTGAAGTAGTAAAAG
Organism: Prochlorococcus marinus str. MIT 0918; assembly: GCF_027359415.1. Taxonomy (NCBI): domain Bacteria; kingdom Bacillati; phylum Cyanobacteriota; class Cyanophyceae; order Synechococcales; family Prochlorococcaceae; genus Prochlorococcus; species Prochlorococcus marinus. The sequence continues at coordinate 1,214,633 of NZ_CP114780.1, read as the reverse complement.
ATGGATGTAAGTGCATTTTTGTAGGAAAAAGAAAAGGTCATCATTCGACTCCTCAATTTAAGACTAATAAACTGCTTTTAGAGTTAGCCCATAGTAATCATTTTGTGGTTCGGTTAAAAGGTGGAGATCCTTTTGTTTTTGGTCGAGGTGGAGAAGAGGCAGCTTATTTGAAAAAACATGGAGTTTCTGTAGAAGTTGTTCCTGGGATTACTTCTGGTATGGCAGCCTCGACGTATTTCGGTATTCCACTTACGCATCGTCTTGCAGGTAGTTCAGTTACCTTTGTTACTGGTCATGAGGGCATTGATAAAAAACGCCCTCTTGTTAATTGGAGGTCTCTTGCAAAAGCAAGCCATAGTTTGGTGATTTATATGGGAGTTCATAATCTGAGTTATATCGTCAATGAATTATTATTAGCTGGTCTTTCTCCAAAGACTCCATCAGCGGTTATTCAACAAGCTACAGTTATTGGACAAAGGTGTTTAACAACTTCTTTAGAAATGTTGGTCAAGGAAGTAGAAAAACAGCAATTCACTTCACCATCAATAGTGATCATTGGCGAGATAATTAATTTTCAAATAACCTCATGTGCACCACCACCAGCAAATGTTACTATGCCTATTTCTTTTTAATGGTTGACTATTAATAATGTTCGCCACAGCTTTTCTACATTGTTATACCTTTTGAGGTCAATGTTATTTACTTTTGTGATTGGATGGCAGCTCAGACTATTAATTAATATCCATTGATCATCATTTTTAGGTGTAGGTGAAATTTTTGCTTCTTTTATGATTCCTTTTTTTAACCCTTGTTCTCTCATGACACCAGGAAGGCACCCACTTTCCATTCGTGGAGTTAACCACTGATTTCTTCTAAGAATTATTATGTTAGCAGTAGTTCCGCATGAGAGCTCACCATTCGTGCTTAATAGTAAGGCATCATCATATCCATGTAGTTGAGACTCACTACGAGCTTGAATAGATTGAAGATAGGAAAAAGTCTTACATTGACTCAATCTGCTGTTGGCATTTCTTCGTTCATAACAACTAATTTTTGTAGAGATTGGAGTAAACGAAGGATTGTATTCATTAAGTTCGAACCAAAATCTATGATTAGGTGCTTCATGATCTTTATTTAAATAATTAATACCCCTATTCTGATTACTACCTCTACTCCAGTTAAGTCTAAGAACCCCATTTTTTTGCGACAATGATGCACGAATAATAGCTTCATTAATTAATGGAATTAAAGTCTCTTCTTTTGGAGGTGGTTCCATTCCAAGTAAAATTGAACTTTTTGTCCAACGTTGTAGGTGATTAGTAAGTAATTGAGGTGTGCCTTTGAGAATTAGAATCGTTTCGAAGATACCATCACCTAAAGTTACTCCTCGATCTCTAATTGGTAATTCAACCTCAGAATCACTAAGCCAATAACCATCAAGCCAACTAATATTGCTCATCAAAAATTATTGTTCTAATGCTTTTATAAGAGGCTTTAGTTTCCAATTCAACTCTTCGGCTTCATTAGAGGGATCTGAATCAGCGACAATGCCACATCCAGCATGAACTCTTAAGTTGGATTGATCCTTCAAAAGAGAACGTATGAGAATATTGCTATCAAATTGACCATTCCAATCTAGATGTAAGAAAGACCCACAATATGGTCCTCTTGCGATAGGTTCCATTTCATATAAACGTTTGCAGGCTCTTATTTTTGGAGCACCTGTAATTGACCCACCTGGCCAACATGATTCTAAAAGGTCTACCCATGTTTTGTTATGGTTTAATTTTCCTTGAATAATGGAAGTTAAATGGTGTACTTGAGCATAACTTTCTAAGCCAACTAATTGTGTAACCTTGATTGTTCCTGGCTTGCAAACTTTTCCTATATCATTTCTTAGTAAATCTACAATCATAATATTTTCTGCTCTATCTTTTATACTACTAACTAAATCAGCGGCTAAGTCAGCATCCTTTTGAGGACTAGAACTTCGTGGTCTTGTACCTTTGATTGGACTAGTTTCTACTACCTTATTTGGTAAAACCTTAAGGAAACGTTCAGGTGATGTAGATATTACTGCTTCACCAATCGCATTGCCTGTTGCAACAACTAAACCTGAAAATGGAGCAGGACAATAATTTCTGAGTTTTTGGAATAGATCAATAACTGAAAGATTTAAAGGTATTTTTGTTATACAGCTTGTAGAGAGATTCGCTTGAAAGATATCTCCTTCTTTAATGTAATTTTTTAGAATGGCTACTTTTTTACTATATTCACTTTCATCCATTGTCCACTCCCAATTTTGTTCTGGGATTGATTGAGATTTAGTTGCATTGGTTAGTGATTCATTAGAGGATATATCTTTTAATAAGTTCAAAAATGTAAGAAATCTTGTATGGTCAACTCCTTCTATCCATAGCTCATTCCTATATAAATCAAATTTGAAAATAGGATCGTGTCTGGCCATCCATAACATAGCCATTGAGTCTTGTTTCCAAGGATTATTAGGTTCAATCCAAGCGCCTGCTTCATAACTCAGCCAACCACTCCAATGGCCTGAATCAATTTTTCTTAATAATTCAAAAGGGTTTTGAGAGCGTGAACTGCTTGGCAAGCCATGGCTACAAATATGTTCAATTGGATCAGCACCTAGTATCACCCAGCGCCCATTTTTACTGCCATCACTATCTAACCAAACTAGCCCAGGCTCTCCATAATGCTGCACTAATTTTTTTGCAACAATAAGTGGATCAATCCAGTTGCAACGTTCTCTTAGAAGACTACTCATTTAGTTAATGCTCTACAAATTTAAATAGCCGGCTTTCATAAGAGCATCATTGCGTATTCGACAACTATCACATACTCCACATTCTTTATCTCTACCATTGTAACAACTCCATGTTTGTTCAATAGGTACACTAAGCCTTATAGCCTCTTGAATTATTTTAAGCTTATTCCAGTGAATTAATGGTGCCCACAGTTTAGTTCCTTTACCTTCCCTACCAGTTTTACTTCCAAGATTTGCAAGATTTTGATATTGCTTTAGGTAATCAGGTCGACAATCTGGATAGCCTGAGTAATCCATTGCGTTTATGCCAAGTACTAATTGATTTGCTTGTTTAGCCTCAGCTAGACTAAGACCAATAGCTATAAAAACAGTATTTCTGCAAGGAACGTATGTATTAGGAATAACTCCTTTTTGAACACCTTGATGAGGTATTGATTGTTTGAGATCAGTTAAAGAAGATCCGCCCCAAGTTGATAAGTTAATATCAATTATATGATGCTCTAATAACTTAAAGTGTTTAGCGAGTGTTTGAGCAGCCTTTAATTCACGTTTATGCCTTTGTCCATAATTAAACGATAAGCCAATAACATTGTTACCTTTTTCAAGAGCAATAGCAGTAGCAGTAGCAGAATCTAATCCTCCAGATAATAATGTAATCGCTGTAGGTTTGGTTATTAATTGCATTGATTTATGGATACTAATTTTAATTACTTTGAATCAAGTGATAACTATAGTTGCAGAACCCTAATATTAAAGAATCTCTAACCATTTGTGAGTTTGAAGGCTGAGTCTCCATTGAGGATGTTTTTTAATATATTCAATTGTAAGTCTTGTTCCTTCTTTGCTATTCCATCCAGGCTGAAGAAATAGATGTGGTTCGAGAATATCTTGTTTTTTATAAGTAACTGTTTGATAAGCTGTTTGCTTTTCATTTTTGGCTAATTTTGCCATTTCTTCTGCAAAGGCTAGATCTTCTTTTCTATGAATGACTACTTTTAATTCGTCACATGCTAAAAGAAGTGATTTTTTAGGATGACAATGGATTTTTGGAGAAAGAGTGATCCAATTGATTGCACCGGAGATAGCATTAACTCCACTTGTTTCTAGGTGTATTGCTATTGGATTGCTTTCTTTACGAGTTGTAAGAGCTTTGATTTCTCTACATAATTTGTTTAGGTTATGATGCAACGGTTCTCCTCCGGTGAGAACTACAAACTCTGCTCCTTTTGATTGGGCGAATTTTACTTCTTTTGCAAGATCTGATGTAGATATTTGTTTTTGAGATCGGATAGGCCATGATTCTTTTGTGTCACACCAAGGACAGCCTACTGTGCACCCTCCTAGGCGGATAAAGAATGCGCTTTTTCCAAAATGCAATCCTTCTCCTTGCAGAGAATGAAATGTCTCCACAACTGGAAGTATAGAACTCATTCATTGCCTCTCGAACTTTTGATTGCATTATTTGATTGCTTTAATGCTTCTTGTGGTGTGCTAGGCAAACGTAATTGAGCTGCTTTAATGAGCCCTTTAAATAAAGGGTGTGGTTTTCCTGGCCTAGATAAGAATTCAGGATGGTATTGACATGCTGTAAAAAATGGATGAGTTTTTAATTCGATTAACTCTATTAATCTACCATCAGGAGATGTTCCACTAATAGTGTATCCAGATTCAAGAAAAAGATTTCTATAGGAGTTATTAAATTCATACCGATGTCGATGTCGCTCATAAACAACTTCTTCTGAATATAACTTTTGCCCTAATGTATTTGAGGTGAGTCGACAAGGGTACACACCTAGTCTCATTGTTCCCCCTAGATCCATTACATCTTGTTGCTCTGGCAGTAAGTGAATAACAGGATGTTTCGTGTTGGGATCTAATTCCGAGCTAGTTGCACCCTCTAAGCCAGCAACATTCCTAGCCCATTCGATGACAGCACATTGCATTCCTAGGCATAAACCAAGAAAAGGGATTCTTTGTTCTCTAGCCCATTTAATAGCAGTAATTTTTCCATTAACACCTCTATGTCCAAATCCTCCAGGAACTACTATTGCATCTATACCTTTTAAAAGATCTTCTGGACCTTCTGCTTCTATCCTTTCTGCTGAAATCCAATGAATATCTAAAGAGGCATTGTTTTCAATACAAGCATGGCGTAAGGCTTCTACGACAGAAAGATAAGCATCATTTAATTGAATATATTTCCCTACAAGAGCTACTTTGACTGATGGACCAGGGTTACGTAATTGATGTATTAATCTTTCCCATTCTTTTAAATCACATTCATGATTAGTTAGATTGAGGATCTGCAGTATTTCTCTACATAATCCTTCTTGCTTTAAAGAAAGAGGAACTGAGTAAATACTGTCTGCATCTAAAGCTTGAATAACAGCATTGTTATTAACACCGCAAAAACCACTTATTTTATTCTTTAATTCTTTAGTGATTTCTCTATCACTTCTGCAAACCAATACATCTGGTTGAATGCCTATTGAACGTAATTCTTTTACTGAATGTTGAGTGGGTTTGGTTTTAAGCTCACCAGAGGTGTTGATGAAAGGTAAAAGTGTAACGTGAACATAGGCAATATCATTTCTTTCAACATCTCCTTTGAATTCTCGAATTGCTTCTAAAAATGGAAGTGATTCAATATCTCCAACAGTTCCGCCAATTTCAGTGATAATAATATCTGCATGACTATTTGCTCCTACACGATGTATTCTTTCTCGAATTTCTTTTGTGATATGAGGTATAACCTGAACTGTTCTGCCTTCATAGTCTCCACGTCTTTCTTTATTGATTACTGATTGATAGATTGATCCAGTAGTGACACTATTCAAGCGTGATAAAGCAGTATCAGTGAATCGTTCATAATGGCCTAAGTCCAAGTCTGTTTCTGCTCCATCCTCTGTCACAAAAACTTCTCCATGTTGAAAAGGGCTCATAGTCCCTGGATCAACGTTTAAATATGGATCTAATTTTAAAATTGATACGCTATATCCTCTTGATTTGAGTAGACGCCCAAGACTTGCAGCAACAATTCCTTTACCGATGCTTGAAACAACTCCTCCAGTAATGAAGACAAATTTTGTCATTGATATTCTTTGTATCCTTTAAATTAACTCGATCTTTGATAAAACCAAGAAAATTAATATTTTTAGAATAAATGAGAAGATATTTTTGCTGTATTAATTAGTTGAAATTTCTTCATTTTCTCTTTGGCTGGTACTTATATGAAGTTCTTTTAACTGTTTCTTTGATACTGAAGATGGTGCTTCTGTCACTAAACACCTTGCTTGTTGGGTTTTTGGGAAAGCAATTGTATCTCTAATTGATTCTTCCCCAGCAAGTAGCATGATAATTCTATCTAAGCCAAATGCGATTCCTCCATGAGGAGGTGCTCCCATTGCAAGTGCATCAAGGAGGAAACCAAATTGTTCTTTTGCTTGATTTAATGGCAAACCAATAGTTTCAAGTACTTGAAGTTGAAGGTCTGGATTATGAATTCGTAAGGATCCTCCACCTAGCTCAAGACCATTTAAAACAAGATCATATGCTTGTGCACGAGCCTCTGGAAGAGTCTTTTCCCAGATAGCTTGTTCTCCCAGATCTGCGGGATTCGGTGCGCAAAATGGATGATGTAAGGATTCTAATCTTTTTTCATCTGAATTGAATTTAAACATTGGAAAATCAGTTACCCATAAGAAATTCCATGCTGTTTGATTGTCATTTTCTAGAGGAATTAGTTTTAGTTCTTTAGCTAAATATTGTCTAACTCTATCAAGTGTCTTGTTAACTATTTCTGTTTCTCCTGCTCCAAAAAGTATAAGATCCCCTTCTTCAGCATTAGTCTTACTTAAGAGTTCTTTTTTTTGTAATTCACTTAGGTTGTCTTTAATTGCACCAATAGTATCTATTTCATTATTTTCACGAACCCTGATAAAGGCTAGACCTTTTGCACCTGCATTTTGAGCTTCATTAAAGATATCCCCCCCCGGTTTTATACGTACATTACTTATTGATTTATTCCCATTTTTTACTGTTATACATTTTACTGAACCACCTGCATTAATAGCCCCTGAAAATACTTTAAATCCAATTCCTTTAAGAATATTATTTACATTAATCAATTCCATACCATATCTAATATCAGGTCTATCAGTTCCAAAACGATCCATTGCTTCTTGCCAAGTAATTCTAGGAAAAGGTAGTTTCAGATCAATTCCTTTTGCTGATTGCCAGATTGAGGCGATTAACTGTTCATTGAGACTAAGAATCTCTTCTTCGTTCATAAAGCTCATCTCTAGATCAAGTTGAGTAAATTCAGGTTGTCTGTCAGAACGAAGGTCTTCATCACGAAAACATCTTGCTATCTGGTAATAACGTTCTATTCCTCCTACCATTAATAATTGCTTGAAAAGTTGAGGAGATTGAGGTAATGCAAACCATTCTTCTTCACATACTCTTGATGGTACGAGATAATCTCGAGCACCTTCGGGGGTTGAACGAGTGAGGATAGGTGTTTCTACTTCAAGAAAGTTTTTGCTTTCAAGAAAATTTCTTGCTGCTTTTATTACTGCATGACGAAGTAGTAGATTTTCCCTCATACGTTCTTTTCTGAGATCTAAATAACGATGACGAAGTCTGACTTCTTCTTTAACTATTTCGTCGTCATGTATAGATACTGAGAATGGCAAAGTGCCTTTCACTGCATTAAGTATCTTTAAACTAAGTGCTAAAACTTCTATATCTCCAGTTTCAATTTTTTTATTTAGAGATTCTGGAGGTCGAGATCTGACAGTTCCCGAAACTTGCAGAACCGTTTCATTTCGCAAACTTTCTGCAATAGCAAAGAGATCTGAACCTTGATCAGGATCAACAGTAATTTGTATAGCGCCAGAAGAATCTCGTAAATCGATGAAAATCACACCTCCGTGATCACGACATCGATCTACCCAGCCACAAAGTTGTACGTTGGAGTTAATGTGCTTTGTGCGCAGTTCTCCACAGCAGTTGCTGCGCATGGAAAAAATTATCTATAGATTAATGAGTTTCCCACAATGAATGTAATGAGGTTGTGCAAATTTTGATTTATGTCAGGAAACTCTGCGATAAAAAGGTTTTTTAACAACAGTAGCTTTATGTATTTTATCGCGAATTATCACACTAACTATTGTTCCTAGTTTGGTTAGTTCTATTGGTAAATAGGCCATTGCGATCCCCTTATTTAAAGTGGGTGACCAGCTACCACTTGTAATTTGCCCAACGATTTTGTCTTGATAAGTAATTGGATACTTGCTACGAGCTATTGCTTTGCCTTCAAGTTCAAGTCCTACTAATTTCTTAGTAACACCTGTTTTGACTTGTTTAGCCAAAGTCTTTTTGCCAATAAAGTTACCTGGAACTTCTAGATGTACCAGCCACCCTAAGCCTGCTTCTAAAGGGCTTGTTGATAGGTTTAGTTCATTTCCATAAAGAGGCATTGCTGCTTCAAGTCTTAATGTATCTCTTGCTCCTAATCCGCATGGCGTGACACCATTCTGAATTAATAAATTCCAGATTTGAATGCCTGTATTTTGTTCTATGAGAAGTTCATAACCATTTTCACCTGTATAACCTGTTCGGGCAATAAAGATTGGAGTTGATTTTTCTTGGCCTTTGAATTGGAAGGATAGTTCTTTATGTCCAAATCGCGGAAGTTCAACGAATGATTTACCTAATACTTTAATGAGTTGTTCTTTTGACTCTGGTCCTTGTATGGCAAGTAGTAAATTGTTTTCTTTTTTATCTGAGATTTGTAGATTTTGATTAATCAGATTCTTTTCTAGCCAAGCTATTTTTTCTTCAGTATTTGCTGCATTTATAATCATCATAATTCTATCTTTATCATCATCATTAACTCCTAAGTCATAAATAATTACATCATCAACAATTCCTGCTTCTTCATTTAGAAGGACTGTATAGCAGGCCTCCCCTGGTCCAATTCGATATAGATCTGATGGCACTAATTTTTGAAGACCATCTTTGCTATTGCTTCCTTGAATTAAAACAACACCCATATGAGAAATGTCAAATATGCCTGAATGATTTCTTACCGCACTATGTTCATGGATTAAGCCAGCAAATTGAATTGGCATTTTCCAGCCAGCAAATTCAACCATTCGACATCCTTGCTCTAGGCACACTTGATATAGAGGAGTTCTCTTGGCTTGGATCATTTATTTTCAAGTAAACGCTAAGGAGATGATGTTTTATGAATCTCCTTGAATCTATTAACTTAATAGTTTGTGGCTTATTTTCAAAACAGTTACTAACCTATGAGTCCTGGCAGATAACTATTTATGTCATCATTGGAATGCTGTCATACTTGTAAATACTGCAAGGAGATCCCCTCTTCATCTAATAGTTGGTGTTTATTGAGAAAAATTAAATTACATTCTGACTTTACTAGTTATGTCTTCTGTCATCACTGGACTAATCAACAGTCTGCTATTCCTTTAATCGATGCTACACAAGCAAATGTTAATAAACAGCTTGATTTTGGAAAAGAATTAATAATGATAGAAAATTAACTTTTATATTGTTAGTTTATATGCAGATTAGATTAATTGTCCTTTTAAATTTTTTTTTAGACTAACAAGAGTTCATTAACATTATAAGACTTCTTGTTGCTTTGGCTGCCAAGATACTGCTTATATCTGATGTGTCTAATTGAGGAGATAATTCAACAATATCTGCCCCTACTATATTGTGCTCTTTAAGAACATCAATAACATAAGCAAAGTCTTGCCATAAAAAACCACCTGGCTCCGGAGTTCCTGTCCCAGGCATTACGCTTGGATCAAACCAATCTAGATCGAGCGTTAAATAAATTGGCTTTCCTTGATGGGGTTTTAATTTCTTATAAAGCTCTTTAGCAGGTTGCCCAAACATATGATTTATTAATCTTTTCATTTCTTTCATTTCTGTGATTTCTTCTTTTGTTCCACTCCTGATAGCAAATTGCAAAATATTTTCACTTGGTATTTTCTCTAGGCATCGTCTCATAACACATGCATGACTATATTTTGACCCTAACCATTCTTCGCGAAGATCAGCATGTGCATCGAGTTGTAATAGAATTAATTCTGGAAAAAACTTTATCAATGACTCTATTGCGCCATTGGTAATAGAGTGCTCACCGCCAAGCAATAATGGTTTAACCCCTAATGAAAAAAGATAATTAGTAGCTTGTTTAACTTCTTTAATAACTGGTTCAGGAGCTCCAAAAGGAATGTTGAGATTGCCAAAATCTGTAAATTTAATATCACTTAGATCTTGATTTAATTGTGGACAAAAAGATTCAATTCCATTGCTTACTTCTTTAATTTTAGAGGGGCCAAATCTTGCTCCAGATCTAAATGAAGTTGTGCCATCATATGGAACACCATAAATACCAACTTTGCAATTATTATGATCTCTTTGTGAACACATAAAAATTGCTCCTTCATTATCAAAACCATGATTAGTAATTATTTCTTTCATGTTTTTAATTCTCTTTCTATTTGTGCAGGTATAGCTTCAAATGACCCTTTTTGCCAACGAGGACTCCAGATATTGCATTTACTCACTATTTGACTTGATCTTTCAGGAATAGGATGTAGATATCTTTGTGATTTTTTGGAAGCAAATGTCCAACTCCAGTAGCCGCTCGGATATAAAGGCATATTTCCATATAAAGGATCTGCATATTTAAATATACTTCTAATTAGTTTCACTGCATTAATATGAATTTCCTGAAAAGATTCTGGAGATTCTGTTTGAGCTGAAAACACACCATTAGTCCTTAAAATTCTATGGCAATTTCTAAAAAAAATTTGATTGAATAAACCTTTAGCTGCTCCTTTAGGATCAGAGCTATCAATTATTATCACATCATAATAGTCTTCTTTTGTATTTTTTACCCATTTAATACCATCTCCAATAATTACATTTAGCCTACTATCTTCCCAACATCCACCTCCTATACATGGTAGATATTTTTTGCTTAATTGAATTACCTTTTGATCAATTTCAACCATATCAATCTGTTTCAACTCATTGTATTTAAGACATTCTTTTGCTGTCCCACCATCACCACCGCCAATTATCAAAATTTTTTCAATTTTTTCAGCACTAGTTAATGCTGGATGCACAATAGCTTCGTGATATTCTTTTTCTTGATTCTCCGCACACATCCAGCAATGATCTAGAAGTAATGCTTTGCCATATCTGTCACTGTCAAATATTGTAATTTTTTGATATTCACTTTCTTCTTCTAATATTTTTTTCCCTCTTAAACCAAAACGAGTAGATTCATGATATTCATCTACCCAAATTTTATTGAGTTTATTAATACCACTTGTTTTTGAAAGGTTCATTTTTTTGGAGCTAATTATGATCTTTTTTAATCTTTTCCATTCCCAACTCTGATTCTATTAATCCTAAACCTTGTATCATCTTTTTATTAGTTGTATCTAAGCTGTCTTCTATATCTATACCATAATCAATACCTATGTTGATTAGTTTAAATAGTAACCGGCCAATTTTTATTTGTGAGTCAATTTTATTTCCTTTTGCTAATTTTCTTTCAAAGACATCAAATTCTTTTACTAAGGTATCATTAACAGAATTATCATTTAAAAATTTTTTTTGAATTTTTTTTGAAATATATATTGCACCATTAAACGCAGATTGTATTCTTAATTTATTTTTTATATAATCAGCAAATGGATGGTTTGTTTCATTATAGCTTTTTTCAGATTGTTTGATTTCGTCCCAAGTTTTTTTCATCTTAATAGATTTACTTTTAGCATTAAAAATTTGTGGATGACGCCTCATCATTTTTTTTTGGGCTGCTCTAGCAATATCGTCAAAAGAAAACCTTTGCTCTTCCTTAGCAATTTGTGCATGCATAACCACTTGAAGTAACAGGTCCCCTAATTCATCACAGATTTCCTGATCTGTACCATTTTTAATTGCATCAGCTACTTCATGCGCTTCTTCAATGGCATATGGAATTAAGGTTCTGTGATTTTGTTTGATATCCCATGGACAACCATGGATTGGGTCGCGAAGTTTTGAGACAACTTCTATTAGGGCTTCAATTGGGTTTTGTGAAGTAGTTTGCATTAACTTCCATTCTTACTTCTAGTGTTAGCAACAATATGCAGACAAAAGTACAATTTTTAAATCTGTGTATGTTTCTCATATTTGTTGCTCGATGCCACTTTTTATAAAGACTGGGGTATCCCTAGGTTGCCTTGATAAGGCAGAATTAAATCATGGGCGATTAGCTCAGCGGTAGAGCGCCTGCCTTACAAGCAGGATGTCCCTGGTTCGAACCCTGGATCGCCCATTATTGAAAAAGTTGTTTAATTTAAAAGGCTTTCCTATTGAGTCTTTTATTAGAACTAGCATTTTATGTGATTGGCCTGTATTTTTTGAGGGACTTTAGTAACCAAGTTAGGTCATTTCTTTCAAAATAATTGTGGTTAATAATGGATATATTTATATAAAAATGTGGAAGACAATAAGGATATTTTCTAGCAAGAAGTTATACTTTGAAGTCTTTATAGGCCTTGTTTTATAAGTAGAGTTTTGTTTTATGATCCCTGTCAATGGAGTGAAAGAGTCAATGTGAATAATGGCTTTTGGTTCAATTTAAATTTCAAGGATTAACCAATCAATCAATTAGATTCATGTATTAAATTTTTTGAGAATTAAGTTTGAATAAATTCAGATAATTTAACTATGTTCCATCAATTCGTTTTTAGTGATCTTTTAATCCTCATCAGGGTATAGCAATGAAGCTAATTCTTCAGAATCTACGTCATATACCCTTGCTAAACTTGTTTCAATGGCATTCGTCACGTCACCAGATAAAAATCTCATTGCATTGACAGCATCATCAACTATTTCTTCTGTTAACAGCTTCTCCTCATTTGTTAGTTTTTCATCATTAATCACAGCTATTACCCAGCTTTGATAAGCGTAGATTAAATCAGAAAATTCCAATTCAGGGTCGTTTAGATCCATGGTACATAATCCTATTAGTGCCCTGCGAAGGCAGTAAGTCTAATTTTATTAGAAAACGAAATTGTTGTTATGAAAAAGACAAATGAAACCCAAATTCAAGCAAAAATGTTTGATTTTGCTTTATCTGAATTAGTTAGACGTCAAAGGAATAGCTTTGCTCCTCTTTGGACGCTTGATAGTTGGGTGAAGTTTTTAATATGGCTTTCTTTGAATTGTGGGATGTCTGGAGAGAGAGAAAGCTTGGCAACGTTTGCCGAAGCTTTGGGCTCTGCTGTAACTATAAGGATGAGAAAAAATTTTTTTGAAAGAAATATTGAAAGCGATTCTTTATATCTCCTAGCAGATCCTTCTGATGAAAAGGTTTTCGTGATGCCTTTAGGCGAAAATGCTTCACTTACTCATGAAAGTTGCATTAAAGCATTTGAGCATGTTGGTTTGACTGAAAGAGTGATTACAGATGTTAGTAAATGGGAATCTTTTGATCAATTAATTGCTATTCCATGGAAGTCTTCAGAAACTGGCTGTTGATTTTTTACAAAAACAAAGAATTTCATTAGTGTTTTCTTATAAGGTTTGAATTGTCTTTGTGGAAGAGCAAACAACCTCAAAAGATATAGGAAATGCACTAGATGTATTACCTAAGACTTATGACCCGTTTGGAACCGAGCGGCGCTGGCAAAATATATGGGAGGAAGCAGGTGCTTTTCATCCAGATCCTAATGGCAAAGGAGAGCCTTTTTCCATTGTCATTCCCCCTCCAAATGTTACTGGAAGCTTGCATATGGGGCATGCTTTTAATACAGCTTTAATAGATACGATTGTTAGGTTTCAGCGTTTAAAAGGAAAAAATGTACTTTGTTTGCCAGGTACTGACCATGCTTCGATTGCTGTTCAAACAATTTTAGAAAAACAATTAAAAGAGGAAGGGGTGAATAAAGATGATCTTGGCCGGGAAGCTTTTTTAGAGCGTGCCTGGAAATGGAAGGCTCAAAGTGGGGGTAGGATTGTTCAACAATTGCGTCGTTTGGGTTACTCAGTTGATTGGCAAAGAGAAAGATTCACGATGGATGAAGGCTTAAGCAAGGCGGTTTCAGAAGCTTTTGTTCGACTATATAGGCAAGGTTTAATTTATCGAGGAGAATATCTTGTTAATTGGTGTCCAGCTTCTGGCTCAGCAGTCAGTGATTTGGAGGTTGAGATGAGAGAAGTGGAAGGTAGTTTGTGGTATTTTCGATATCCATTAACTAAAGCTTCTTCCAAGACAGGAATTAAATATCTCGAAGTTGCTACAACACGACCTGAGACGATGATGGGTGATGTTGCTGTCGCAGTTAACCCTGGAGATCAACGTTATTCAGATTTGATTGGGCAAACATTGCTTTTGCCATTAGTAGGGCGTGAGATACCTGTGATAGCTGATGATCATGTTGATAAAGATTTTGGAACCGGCTGCGTGAAGGTAACTCCTGCTCATGATCCTAACGACTTTGCAATTGGTCAGAGACATAATTTGCCTCAGATTACGGTCATGAATAAGGATGGCACAATGAATTCTGAGGCTGGTTGTTTTGCTGGCTTAAATCGTTTTGATGCTCGCAATGCTGTTGTTGCGGCATTTCACGACCAAGGCTTGTTAGCGAAGGTTGAACCATATCGCCATAGTGTTCCATTTTCTGAGAGAGGAAAAGTCCCTGTTGAACCTTTGCTTTCTACTCAGTGGTTTGTTCGTATGGATTCTATGGCTCAACGCTGTCAGTCTTATTTAAGTAAGGGACAACCTTCTTTTTTTCCT